>NZ_JAFMFX010000098.1:0-4153 GCF_017855895.1 Vulcanococcus sp. CPBay_Sum15L08_68
AGCCGCCGGCTGTGATCGTCGCCGGCATTGATGTGGGCGGCGCCCGCAAGGGCTTCCATGCCGTCCTGCTTGAAGAGCAAACCGTCATTGACCAGCTCAATACGCCTGATCCGGAGGCGTTGGCACGCTGGTGTCTCGGGGCGGAGCGGATCGCGATCGATGCCCCCTGCGGTTGGGCCCTGCCTGGCGAGCGCTCGCGCCTGTGCGAACGCCAGCTCGCGGCCCAGGGGGTGCGTTGTTTTGCCACCCCGACGCGGCAGGCGGCTCTGGCGAGCCGCAGCAACTTCTATGGCTGGGTGCTGCGCGGCGAGGCGCTCTATCAAGCCTTGCAGCGGTGCGGGGTGCCGATTGCCCGTGATGCCCAGGCGCTGGCCGGGCGCTGCTGTTTTGAGAGCTTTCCCCACGGCATCACCGTCGCCCTCTCGCCGCAGATCGAGGTGAAAGCGGCGTTCAAGTTGGAGCAACGTTCAGCGCTACTGGTGCGCTTTGGCTTGGCACTCGATGGCTTGAGCAGCATCGATTGGATTGATGCGGCGGTCTGTGCCCTAGCCGCCCAGCGCATCGCCCAGTCGGCCGCGGCAGAGATCTATGGCGAACCCGAGGGTGGGTTGCTGGTGTTGCCCGGTCGCACGCGCCACACTGCCGTCAGCACCGAGTGACCTGAGGCGATGGATCTGCATGGGATGGAGCTGCTGCTGACTCATTCGGCCCAAGCGCTTCGCCAGTTGCTGGAGTTCCTCTCGCTGATTTCCGTCGCGATTGGCCTGGTGGCCGTTCTCAGTGGGGCGCGCAAGTTGCGGCTGCGGGAGATTCCGCCCCATCTGATCCAACGCGGGCCGGTGACGATGGCCCGGGTGACCTTTGGCTCCTGGGTCGCCCTGGCGCTGGAGTTTCAGCTCGGGGCTGATGTGGTCTTGACCACGATCAGCCGCGAGCCCAATGCCCTGATCCAGCTGGGGGCGGTGGCGTTGATTCGGACCTTCTTGAACTATTTCTTGGCCCTGGAATTGCGCCAGGAGGATCGCCATCAAGCCAGCTAGCTAGCTCTGGTCTCCAGCGTGATAGCTGCTGCGCACTAAGGGGCCGGAGCGCACGTCGCTGAAGCCCAGCCCCTTGGCGATGCTCCCGAGTTCCTCGAACTCCTCGGGCGTCCAGTAGCGATCCACCGGGAGATGGGCCAGGGAGGGCCTGAGGTATTGGCCGATGGTCAGCCGCTGGCAGTCCACCGCGCGGAGATCGCGCATCGCCTCGACCACCTCCTCGAAGCCTTCACCCAGACCGAGCATCAGCCCGCTCTTGGTGGGGATCTCTGGCGCTAGCTCGCGGGCGGCTGCCAGAAGGCCGAGGGAGCGGCTGTAGGTGGCCCCACGCCTGACCTCCCCCTGGAGACGCTCCACCGTCTCGAGGTTGTGGTTGAAGCAGACGGGCGCTGCCGAGAGGACCGTCTGCAGCCGTTGGCGTTGGGCCGTGATCGCCTCGGCTTCCTCGCGGTGGCCCCCCCAGAAGTCGGGGGTGAGCACCTCGATGGCGATCAGTGGATTGCGGGCCCGGATGGCGGCCATGGCCCGGGTGAAGAGCGTCGCGCCGTGGTCGCTCTGGTCATCCCTGGCCACCGAGGTCAGCACCACATAGCGCAGTCCCAGGGTCTCGACGGCCTCAGCCACGCGCTCGGCTTCCTGGTCATCGAGGGGCTCCGGTGCCTGCCCCTTGTCCACCTGGCAGAAGGCGCAGCTGCGGGTGCAGATCGATCCCCCCAGCAAGAACGTCGCGGTTCCGGAGGCGTAGCACTCCCCCCGATTGGGGCAGCGGCCCTCCTCACAGATGGTGTGGAGCCGTTGCTGCTTGACCACGGCCTGGACCGACTCCAGGGCGCTGGCCGCGCCGATGGGGGTGCGGATCCAGTCCGGTAGGCGCTCCTTGGGTGGGATCTGGCTGTAGCGGCTCATGCGCTCACTCCATCCGCCGCCGCCCCTCGAGGGCCCGCGCCAGGGTGACCTCATCGGCGTATTCCAGTTCGCTGCCCACCGGCAGCCCGTAGGCGATGCGGCTGACCTGGGTGAAGGGTTTGAGCAGGCGGGCCAGATAGAGGCTGGTGGTGTCCCCCTCCACGCTGGGGGTGAGGGCCAGGATCACTTCGCTGATGCCGTCGCGATCCACCCGCTCCACCAGCGGCTGGATGTGCAGCAGCTCTGGGCCGATGCCATCCATGGGCGAGATCAGCCCGCCGAGCACGTGATAGCTCCCCTTGAACTCGCGGGTGCGCTCGAGGGCCAGCAGGTCACGGGAATCGGCGACCACGCAGAGCACCCCGGTGCTGCGTTCTTCGTTGCGGCAGATCTCGCAGAGGGGGTCGGCCGAGAGGTGAAAGCAGCGCTGGCACTGACCCACCTGGCTGCGGGCGGCCAGCAGCGCATCGGCGAACGCCTGGATTTGCTCGCTGGGTTGGTTCAACAGGTGCAGCGCCAGGCGCTGGGCCGTGCGCGGCCCGATGCCGGGAAGCCGCTCGAACTGATCAATCAGCCGTGCCAGGGGTCTGGTGAAGCCGCTCAGATCCCTTGAGGCAACTGGCGTGAATCTAAGAGGAACCGCAAGACCTGCGGCGGCGCGTGAGAATGGCTGCGCTGAAGCGCTGATCAATGGCCGTGCTGACCCGCTGGATCTCCCGAGGACTGCGTTCGTTCCTGGCCCTTGGCCTGGTGCTGGTGCTGGTGAGCTGCAGTGCGGTCGCGGCCGGTCTCAATTCCTTCCAAAGCTCGGATGGGCGCTACGCCTTCCTCTATCCGACGGGCTGGACCCGGGTGCAGGTCACCGAGGGTCCCCAGGTGGTCTTCCACGACCTGATCAATGCCGATGAAACCCTCAGCCTGGTGGTCTCGGATGTGAATGAGACCAACAGCCTGGAGAACCTTGGTAGTGCGGTTGCGGTGGGCGAGAAGCTGCGCCGCGTGGTGATCGCCCCGGACGGCAGCGGCCGCGAGGCGGAACTGGTGGAGGCCTCCGAGCGTGAGGACGGCGGGCGCACCTTCTACGACCTGGAGTACGCCGTTCACCTTCCCGACCGTGATCGCCATGAGCTGGCGACGGTCGTTGTGGACCGCGGCCGGCTCTACACCTTTGCCGCCAGCACCAACGAGATGCGCTGGCCGAAGGTCAAGGGCCTGTTCCACCAGGTGATCACCTCCTTCACCCTGCGGATCTGATCGGGTGTTGATCGTTGGCGGGGGCTTGGCGGGTGGACTGCTGGCCCTCGCCCTGCGGGAGCGCGGCGTTGATGTTTGTCTGATCGCCGGCCAGCAGCCCTCGGCGACGGAGTGGAGCTACGGGGTGATCCCGGGTTGGCCGCTGGGCACCTCAGCTCTTGCGATCCGCTCTGCCAAGGCCGCTGGCCTCTGGCGCGATCTGCAACGCCGCTATGGCGATCTCGGCTGGTCCAGCGCGCGCATCCATCTCCACGGTGGCAAGCCCTGGGCGCGTCTCTTGCCCTTGCCGGGATCCCAGGTGGATACAGAGCGTTTCCATGCGTACCTTCCTGAGCTGCTGAAGCAGGCCGGCGTCCGTTACGTCTCCGCTGAGGCGCTGAGCCTTGAGCGTCAGCAGGGGGAGTGGCTGGTGCGTTGCAGCGATGGCTCGGCCCACTCCAGTCCCCAGCTGGTGCTGGCCGCCGGTGCGGGCTGCCGCGGTCTTTGGCCGGCCTGGCCTGAGGCGCTGCGCAGCAGCTGGGCGGGAGTGCTGGAGTTGCCCGAAGCGCCGGCCCATGGCCTGCGGCTGCCGGCCCAGTTCCAGCGCCCGGCGATGGAGCGATCGAGCGCGGAACTCCAGGCCCCTCGGACCGTCGTGGATGCCGGGCTCGTGCCCCGCGGCGCTGGGGCGCTCTTGGGGCAGGTCAGCAGCTTTGCTCCTGGCTTGTCCCTGCAGGCCCCCCCGCCTGCGCTGGAGCAGGAGCTGAGGCAGGCCATCGCTGCATCCGGGTTGCCCAAGGGCCTCGCTGAGGCGCCTGGCCGCTGGCATCAGGTCCCCGTGGCCTTCAGCCGCACGGGGATTCCCTTCGCTGGCCCCCTGGCGGACGCCCCAGGACTGTTTGGCTTCAGCGGCTTCAGCGGCGGCTTCGCCCAGGTGCCGGTGCTCGCGCCGCTGCTGGCGGAGGTGCTCGCGG
>NZ_JAFMFX010000099.1:0-4144 GCF_017855895.1 Vulcanococcus sp. CPBay_Sum15L08_68
CCCTCAACCCCCATCAGCTCCTCAATGCGGCGCAGGCTCTCGCCGACGCTGCTGTTGGTCAGCTCATGGATGCGGTAGGGACCAACCCGAACGGCCAGGGCCTCGGGCTTGAGTCGCAGGCCGTGGCAGGTGGAGCAGGGCACCAACTCCAGATACTTCTCCAGCTTCTGGCGAATGGACTCACCGCTGGCATCACGCAGCTGGCGCTCGAGGATCGGCAGGATCCCTTCGAACGGCCGCAGATAGGTCTGGTTTTTCTTGTAGCGGCTGTCGGCCTGGATGGGAATCGGCTCCCTTGAGCCATTGAGCAGCACGTCGTGCTGTTCCTCCGTCAGCTCATTCCAGGGGGTCTTGATCTCAAAGCCAAAGGCCTCTCCCACCGAATAGAGCAGAGAGAAGTAATAGGAGTTGTCCTTTTCTGCCCAAGGGGCCACCGCCGCATACACCGGCAGCGAAGGATCCGGGATCACCCGCTCCTTGGTGAATTGGCGCAGGTGTCCAATGCCGTGGCAATCCGCGCAGGCGCCATAGGGACTGTTGAAGGAGAACAGCCGCGGCGAGAGCTCCTCCATCACCGCCCCGTGAACCGGGCAGGCGAAGTTCTCGGAATAGAGGCGCTCCTTCTCCACCTCGGGCGGAAGCTCTTCACCGGACTTCGGCACCACCTCCACCAGGGCCAAGCCATCTCCGCGCTTGAGGGCGGTGCGGAGGGAATCGGTCAGGCGCTCCTGAATGCCCTCGCGGGCCACCAGGCGATCCACCACCACTTCAATGTTGTGGGAGTGGTTCTTGTCGAGCTCGATGTTGTCGGCGAGTTCGCGCACCTCACCGTTGATGCGCACCCGAGCAAAGCCCTCGGCCACCAAACCGGACAACAACTTGACGTGGGTGCCCTTTTTGCCGCGGACGACGGGCGCCAGAAGCTGATAACGGGTCCCCTCCGGCAGGGTGAGGATCTGGTCGACCATCTCATCGATCGACTGGGGCCGAATCGAGCGATCGCACTCGGGGCAGTGGGGTTCCCCTGCGCGACCGAACAGCAGACGCAGATAGTCCTGAATCTCCGTGACCGTTCCCACCGTGGAACGGGGGTTGTGGCTGGTGGATTTCTGGTCAATCGAGATCGCCGGAGAGAGGCCCTCGATCGCGTCCACATCAGGCTTGTCGACCTGGCCGAGGAACTGACGGGCGTAGGCCGACAGGCTCTCGACGTAGCGGCGTTGCCCCTCAGCAAAGATCGTGTCGAAGGCCAGGGAGCTCTTACCGCTGCCGCTCACCCCGGTGAAGACCACCAGCTGGTTACGGGGGATCGTGACGTCGACGTTTTTGAGGTTGTGCTGACGGGCACCCCGCACCCGGATCACATCCTCCAAGGAACCGCCGTTGAGGGCCTGAAGCGCAGCCTTCTCGTTCACGCTTTTGGCGAGGGCGCGGGGCATCCAGGCGGCTCTAAGAGGGGTGGAGTCTAGGCAGCGCGTTTGAGCAGGCTGGCCGCGTAGCTCCTGGTCTCGCCGAAATCACCACCAGCCAATTCCGCCAGTTCCGCCTGCCGGGCCTGAGTGTCCCGCAGTTGGGACACTCGCGTGTGGGTCATCCCGTCCCGCACCTCCTTCGCCACCTGGAAGTGATGGTCCGCAGCAGCGGCAACTAAGGGCTGGTGGGTGACGCAGAAGACCTGACGCTGTTGGGCCAGGCGCTGCAGCAGCTCCGCCATGGCACCACTGACTCGGCCGCTGACACCGGTATCGATCTCATCGAACAGCAGGGTGACGTGCTGATCCGCCGCGGCCAGGCAGGTCTTCAACGCCAAGAGAAAGCGCGACATCTCACCGCCTGAGGCCACCTCAGACAGGGGAGCCAACGGCTGCCCGGGGTTGGCGGAGAACAGGAACTGCACCGCGTCCGCCCCTTCTTCCCCCGGGGCAGCGGGCTCGATACCCACTTGAAAGCGAACGTTGGCCAAACCCATCGGCCGCAGGGCCTGCATCAGCTCGTGTTCCAAGGCCTTGGCGGCAGCGCGGCGAGCCTGGGTCAGTTGGGCGTTGCAACGATCACGCCGCTGGCGGGCCTGGCGTTCGTCCTGCTCTAAAGCCTCAAGGCTGGCTTGAGCGCCGCCGGGGACCAGCTGCTCGCGCAATTGATCGCGCCAAAGAATCAACTCGGCCAGATCCTTGCCATGGCGCCTCTCGAGCGTCTTGAGCAAGGCCATCCGCTCCTGCAGTTGTCCCAGGCTGTCTGGATCGCTTTCCAGGCTCGAGGCATAGCGATCGAGCTCACGGATGAAGTCCTGGAGCTCCGCTAAGCCATCGCCAAAGCGAGCGCTCACCGCCGACAAGCTGCCATCGAGTTGCTGCATCTGAGCCAACTCGGCCTCACAGGCCGCCAGGTGGTCCAACACCGATGGCGCTTCTTCAGCGCCATCCACCAGCCGTCCCATCAGGGTCATCACCCCTTCCTGCAGACGCACCCCATGGGCGAGACGGTTCTCTTCGTTCTCCAGTTGGCTGCGCTCTGAAGGGTCCTCCAGCTGCGCCGCCTCCAGGTCATCCAAAAGCTGTTGCTGACGCTCCAAATCGGCCTGCAGCGTCAACCAATCAGCCTTGGCCTGCTCCAGGGCCGCCGAGGCTTGGCGCCAGGAGCGATAGCTCTCCTGAACGGGAGCCGCATGCTGCTGGAGTTCAGCGCCACCAAAACGGTCCAGCCAACGGCGCTGTTGACCAGGCCGAGCCAACTGTTGGGTCTGACCCTGAACGGTCAGGTCCAACAGAAGGGGGCGCAGGGATTGAATCTGCTGACGGTTGACCGCAACGCCATTGAGTCGATGGCGACTGCTGAGGCGATCGTCCTTCTGGCGCCATTCGCGGCTCAGCAGCAACTCCTCCTCGTCGCACTCCAACTCCTGCTCGCTCAACCACTCCTGCAGGGGAGGGCTGAGGGAAAAACTGGCTTCGATCACCCCTTTGCTGCTGCCCTGCCGCAACAGCCGCGGCCCCTGCCCTCCAAGTAGGGCATCCAGGGCATCCAAAAGAATGGACTTACCGGCTCCGGTCTCACCGGTGAGCACCGTGAAGCCCTCTCCAAACTCCAGCTGCAGCTCCTCGATCAGAGCAATGTTCTCGAGGCGCAGACCGGTAAGCACGAGCAGCCTGGTGTTGGGCCCGACCGTAGCGGCTGTCTCTTTCGTTTAGAAGGGGGTCATGTCAGACACCGGCCTCACCCCTGCCGAAGCAGCGGCGGCTGCCATGCAACGCAGCGTGTTCGGTGACGACGCCGAACCGAACACCCCTGCTGAACCGACCAAAACGGTGGAGCCCCAGCGCGAGGAGCTCTCCGACTTCATCGAGGCCGCTGGCCTACTCGAATACGACCCAGCCGCGATCAGTCGGATCTACGCCGGCGCCCCCCAGCGTTTGATCCGCCGGCTGTGGCAAACGCTCGTTCCGATCGGCCTCTATCTCTTCGGTGTCGGCTTCGACTGGCTGACCCGCAGGCTCAAGGATCCCGAGTACGCCCGGGCGCGGGCCAAGGAAGCAGCTGATCTAGTGGCCTCCCTGGGGCCGGCGTTTATCAAGGCCGGTCAGGCCCTCTCCACCCGCCCCGACATCATTCCGCCACTCCTACTGGAGGAGCTGGCCGGACTGCAGGACCAACTGCCCGGCTTCGATTCGGGCCTGGCGATGGCCTGCATCGAAGAAGACCTCGGTGCTCCGATTTCAGCGATCTATGCCGAGCTGGAACGGGAGCCGATCTCAGCGGCCTCCCTCGGCCAAGTCCACAGAGGTGTTCTGCTCAGCGGCGAGAAGGTTGCCGTCAAGGTTCAGCGCCCAGGACTGAGGGAACAGATCACCCTGGACCTCTACATCGTCCGGAACATCGCGGCCTGGCTGAACACCAACATCGGCCTGATCCGCTCGGACCTCGTGGCCCTGATCGACGAGCTGGGCAAGCGGGTGTTCGAGGAAATGGACTACTGCAACGAGGCGACCAACGCCGAAACGTTCGCAGAGCTCCACGCCCACAACCCCCGCATCGCCGTACCCCGGATCTTCCGCGATGCCACGGCCAGGCGCGTGCTGACGATGGAGTGGATCGACGGGGTCAAACTCACCAACCTCGAAGCCGTTCGCGAACTCGGGATCGACCC
>NZ_JAFMFX010000100.1:0-4114 GCF_017855895.1 Vulcanococcus sp. CPBay_Sum15L08_68
GCACCGGCGCCAATCAGGGTGTGGACCTCGTCGATCACCAGGATCACGTTCCCGGCGCCACGGATCTCCTCCATGATTTTTTTGAGGCGCTCCTCGAATTCGCCCCGGTACTTGGTGCCGGCCACCAGCAAGCCGATGTCCAGGGTGAGGACCCGCTTGTCCTCGAGGATGTCGGGCACATCGCCGGAGTTGATGCGCTGGGCCAGGCCTTCGGCAATGGCCGTCTTGCCCACACCGGGTTCGCCAATGAGGACTGGGTTGTTCTTGGTGCGGCGACCCAGGATCTGGATCACGCGCTCAATTTCGTGCTGACGGCCCACGACCGGGTCGAGCTTCCCGTCGGAGGCCTGCTGGGTCAGGTTGCTGCCGAACTCATCGAGGGTTGGCGTCTTGGTGGAACCCTTGCCACCACCGCCGCCACCGCCGGCGACCTCGGCGGTCTCGCCCAGCATGCGGATCACCTGGGTGCGCACCTTGGCCAGGTCCACCCCAAGGTTTTCCAGAACCCGTGCGGCAACACCTTCGCCTTCGCGAATCAGGCCCAGCAGCAGGTGCTCAGTACCGATGTAGTTGTGGCCGAGCTGACGCGCTTCCTCAAGGGAGAGTTCCAGAACGCGCTTGGCCCTCGGCGTGAAGGGGATCTCGACGGCCACAAAGCCGGATCCGCGGCCGATGATCTTCTCGACCTCGACCCGAGCGTCCTTGAGGTTGACGCCCATGGACTTCAGGACCTTGGCGGCAACGCCGGTGCCTTCGCCGATCAGGCCCAGGAGGATCTGCTCGGTGCCCACGAAGTTGTGACCCAGGCGGCGGGCCTCTTCTTGGGCCAGCATGATCACCTTGATGGCCTTCTCGGTAAACCGCTCGAACATGGGGCGGGGCCTGGCTGCATGTTCCCCCAATTTATCAGGGTTGCTTGGGGGTGTGTGAGATCAATTTCAGAAGCGCCAAAACCCAATGCCCAAAAGGGATTGCCCCGCGCGATCGTCACAGCGAAGCGGTTAAAAGTTTCCGGTTCTCGCTATCAGGAATGGGCGGCAATCCGTACCGCCTCTCAGTCGTGTAATTCAAGCCATTGGATCAGGGCATCGCTTCCGTTGCGGTAGTAGCCGCGACGGATTCCAGCGGTGCTGAAGCCCAGGTCTGCGTAGAGCGCCCCTGCGGCGGTGTTGTCCGAGGCCACCTCCAGGGTCGCCCGCAGCGCTCCCGCCTCCCGGGCCTGCACCAGGAACGCCTGAATCACACGCCGTCCCAGGCCCTGCCGCCTGTGGCCTGGATCCACGGCCAGGGTTGTGATCTGCAGTTCATCCAGGACCAGCAGTCCGCAGGCGAAGGCCAGCAGCTGCTCCCCTTGCCAGAGCCCCAGCCCTGGCCTCTGTTCGTCGGCGAGTTCCGAGCCCCATTGGCTTTCGCTCCAGAGCCCGCCCAGGGCGGCTTTGTCCAGGGCAAGGCAAGCGCTGAGGTGCTCGGGCCTGAGGGCCTCAAGGCGGATCGGGGGATCGGCGGTGTGCGTCGGCACAGGGGCCTGGAGGCGGCCTCTTTAGGATCACCCCATGACGACTTCGATGGCGACAGCCGATCTCCAAGTGAGCAACCGGCCCTTTGAGAGCAACCGCGATACCGCTAGTCCCAACCGCAATCTCACCCCCGTAACGACGGCCGTTGGCCCGAAGGGTGGATTGGAGGTGGGGGGCTGCGGCCTGAGTGATCTGGCTCGCCGCTACGGCACACCGTTGTATGTGCTGGATGAGGCCACCCTTCGCGGCAATGCCCAGGCCTACCGCAAGGCGCTGGCGTCCCATTACCCCGGTTCGGCCCTGGCGCTTTACGCCTCGAAGGCCAACAGCAGCCTGGCCATCACCGCTGTGGTCGCCTCCGAGGGGCTCGGCCTCGATGCGGTCTCGGCGGGCGAGTTGCTGACGGCGGTTCAGGGGGGGATGCCTCCTGAGCGCATCGTCTTTCACGGCAACAACAAGAGCCTGGAAGAGCTCCAGTTGGCGGCCGACTTGGGCGTCACCGTGGTGGCGGACAACTGGTCGGATCTCGAGCTCTTGGCGTCCCTGGGCTTGAGCCAGCCGGTGCGCCTGATGCTGCGCTTCACCCCCGGGATCGAGTGCCACACCCACGAGTACATCCGCACCGGGCACCTCGACAGCAAATTCGGCTTTGATCCCGACCAGCTCGAGCCTGTTCTGCGGCACCTCCAGGGCTGCAGCTGGGCGTTGGTCAGCGGCCTCCACGCCCACATCGGCTCTCAGATTTTTGAACTGCAGCCCCACCGCGATTTGGCAGCGGTGATGGCCGACGCCCTGAAGTTGGCGCGCGAACTTGGCCATCCCGTCTCGGACTTGAACGTCGGCGGTGGTCTTGGAATCCGTTATGTCGAATCCGATGATCCGCCGTCCATCGACGAATGGGTCCGCACCGTGGCCGAGGCCGTTGCCGGTGCCTGCCAGGAGCGGGGACTTGAGCTGCCGCGGCTTCTCTGCGAGCCCGGTCGCTCCCTGGTGGCCACGGCTGGGGTGACCCTCTACAGCGTTGGCAGCCGCAAGGAGATCCCTGGGATCCGCACCTATCTCTCCGTTGATGGCGGGATGAGCGATAACCCCCGTCCGATCACCTATCAATCGCTCTACACCGCCGTTTTGGCTGACCGCCCTGAGGCGGAAGCCAGCGACACCGTCACCCTGGCGGGTAAGCACTGCGAATCCGGAGACGTGCTGCTGAAGGACTTGGCCCTTCCTCCGGCCCAGGCAGGTGATGTTTTGGCAGTCTTTGCCACCGGCGCTTACAACGCCTCGATGGCTTCGAACTACAACCGCATCCCTCGCCCTGCAGCGGTGATGGTGCATGACGGCATGGCGGAGCTGGTGCAACGCCGGGAGTTGCCAGAGGAACTGCTGCGCTACGACGTTCTGCCGGAACGCCTTCGGCCGGTAGTCTGACCCTCAGCGAATAGAGCAAGGGTGCTCGGGTTGATCGGGGGAATCCAGCTGGGCTTCGTGCTGGATCTCCTGTTGGCCACCGCCCTTGGCATGGTCATCCTGGCTCGGGTGAACGAGCCGCGGACCCTCTGGTTGCTGCGGGGGTACCTCACCTTGGTGGCCCTGGCCTGGGTGGTTCAGCGCTACGCCAACCTGCCGCTCACCAGCAAGCTGGTGGATGCCCTGGTCATGGCCTGCAGTTTGGCCCTGGCGATCCTCTGGCAAGGGGAACTGCGGCGCCTGATGGAACTGCTGGGGACTGGTCGGCTGGATGTTCTCTTTGGCAGCCAACGGGCCGACAAGCTCGCCTCGAGTTCCGTTGGTGTGCTCAGTGAGGCCGCGGGTCGCCTCTCCCAGATCCGTCGTGGTGGATTGATCGTCCTTGATCTGGGCAGTGATCTGCGCCCAGAGGACTTCCTCAACCCCGGCATCGCCCTGGATGCTCAGCTCTCGGTGGATCTGCTGCTGAACCTGTTTGCGATCGACACCCCGCTCCATGACGGTGCGGTGCTGGTCAAAGGCAATCGGATTCTCTCGGCGGGGGTGATCCTGCCCCTCTCCCGCCAGGGACTGAATCGCTATGGCACCCGCCATCTGGCGGCCCTGGGGATCACCGAGCGCTTCGATCGCTGCCTATGCATCGTGGTCTCGGAGGAGACCGGCACGTTGTCGCTGGCCAAGCAGGGGCGCCTGGAGCGTCCGATCACGAGCTCGCGCCTGCAGGAATTGCTGAGCGAAGCACTGGCTCAGGCCCCGAAATCCTCTGGTAAATCTGCGGGTCGTAGCGTGTCCGTAGATTCGTCCGAACCTCTCGCATGAGTCGTTCCCTGACGACTGCCTTAACTGTCGAAGGGAACAGGCCCTCGCGCTGCGCCCTCCCGCCTGGGCTTGACCCGGGCCGGCTGCCGGCCCATGTCGCGGTGATCATGGACGGCAATGGCCGTTGGGCCGGGCAGCGCAAACTTCCCCGGGTGATGGGGCACCGGGAAGGGGTGGAAGCCCTGAAACGCACCCTGCGCCTCTGCAGTGACTGGGGCATTGGCTCGCTGACGGCCTACGCCTTCTCCACCGAGAACTGGAACCGCCCTGGCGAGGAGGTCAGCTTCTTGATGACCCTGTTTGAGCGGGTC
>NZ_JAFMFX010000035.1:0-18164 GCF_017855895.1 Vulcanococcus sp. CPBay_Sum15L08_68
CCGCCGTAGTTGAAGTAGGTCTTGTTGGCGAGGGCCGGGCAGAGGTCGCGAAACATTCGGTGTTCTCTTCAGTAGCCCAAGCTGCGGAGTCCGGGCCGGGGAGAGCCCATCCCAGATGCCGGCAGTCCGCCGCCGCCGCTGGGTGTCGGACGCGGTTGTTGCCTCGTTATCCAGACCAAGAGGCCAATGCCCACGATCAAGAGGATGAAACGGAAGGCCCGTCCGCTGGCTGTCATCCCATCAGCCTAGGCAGCCTGATCCCACTCCACGCCCGCGGTTTGTTGTCTGCGATGGAGGCGGAGGAGCCGGAAGCGCTCGCGGCTGCTGAACACCTGGTAGACGAGCTGCCCCTGCGTTCCCGGTGCGGGCTGGCAGTCCACCTCAGAGGGGAGAACCTCGGAGCGCAGCAGATCGCCGTTGTTGAACTGGTACCAGTAACTGCCCATGGCCCCGTTCCCGTTAGGGACGATCCAAGCCAAAGCCGCGGCGATGTCAAGGCCGATGGTTTCATCAGTATTTCTTCCCCTGGTCGACTCCTGACTTCTGCTGGATAAGGGGGAGGAGCCGACCCCGTTCGATGAAACCCTCCGGTCTTCTGGGACTGACGCTTGGCGTTCTGGTGGCGTGTTTCTTTGTGCCGTCGTTCGCTCAAGTGTTGGTGTTGACCCTGCTCTGTTACCTGGCCTATGCGCGTTTCAGCCGGGTTTAAGCGGGCAGCTTCAACACCGCGATATTCATCCCCACGCCAGCGCTGATGCCGATCAGGTTGGAGAGGCCCAGCACACCGCTGAGGACGGCCCAGGTGGCCCAGAAGGTCCAGGTGGCGGCCAGGCAGAAAAACAACAGCGAGATCAACAGCGCTGGGATCCGCAGGGGATGCCCCACCGTCAGAAAACGAGCCAGGAACTCCGAGACCTTCCGGTAGATCTTGAACATGCGGCGGTTGGCCTGGTCTTTTGGGTTTTAACGGTTGCTGTGGGGGCTTGCTAGCGCCTGCGTTGGAGGCGTTGCCTCAGCCACGGCAATAACAGGAAATCCATCAGCGCAAAGGTCAGCAGGCAGGGCAGGAAGCCGCGCTCGACGATGTGGCAGATCGGTCTGGTCGCATCAACCTGGCAAATCCACAACTTCCCGAGCCAATAGAGCGCAATCTTGATGGCGAAGTTGCGCCAGGAGCGAGCCGTTGGAGGTTGCATGGCGACCTAGGTGGGAGGCGTGATGCCCTGGGTGACGAAGTACACCGAGACGTACAAGCCAGCGAACACCAGTAAGAGTCCAATGACCACCAATCTCCCGTCCATGGCCGACCGTCCCCTGAGGGTTTGAACACTACTGGTGACAATCCCTTGTGGGCCGCCAACGTGCGAGCTCTAATGGCGCATCGGCATGCATTTGATGGACTTTGAGCCCACAACCGATGGTCTCGGTTACAAGGTTTGCCTGACCAAAGATGGCCATACGGCCTGCGCCTTTGTCAGCAGTGCGCATTTGATTGAAGACAAGCGCCGCCAGCTCGAGGCCTCGATCAAGGCCGATGCTGAGCGCAGCGCCCGCTAGGAGGATTTGCCTTCTTCGATCAGGTCCTTGAGCCAATGGGCCGCCACGGCCCTGGAGATCGAACGGCTGATCAGTAGGTCGCAGATCAATTCCCAGAGCGGTTCACGGCCGGTCTGGGCGTAGTCCTTGGCAAAGGCCAGGCGTTCCTGGGTGCTCCGGCAGGAACGCAGGGCATCGATCAGGCTTTCCCGCTGACTGGTTGAAAGCGTGTCTGCGGGCATGGCCTTGCGCTCGGGTCTAGAGGACCTGGCCCACCAGGACGGCTGCCAGGGCTGAGAACACCGTAATGCTGAGGGCGGTCAGGGGATTCTGTCCCTGGGCGACCGCGTAGCTGGTGATCACGCCGGCCCCAAGACCAGCAACCATCAGTTGTGTAGCCAGGGCGGGGCGTTGATCCATTGCCGCTTGGGTGCGTTCCGTGCAGCTTGGGCCTGTCTTCAAAAAGGGCGAGAGCGAACCGCGGACTTCTTTACCTGCAGTTGATCTTCTTTACCCGCCGCAATGTGTTGAAGCTGGGCGGGCCCTGCCGCTGCTGGCCCACTGTTGCAGTTGCTCCAATTGTTCACGGGCCGTGCGCGAGAGGGGTACGAGTTGTGCCGCGGCGCTGGTGAGGTCGGCCTCTGCGAATTCCCGGGATTCGCTGAAGGCCTGGTGCATCGCTTCAATCACCACCTGCTCGAGTTCTGCCCCAGAGAAACCCTGAGTGCGATCAACCACCACATCCAATGGAATGTGGTGTTGGGGACGTCGTCGGCGGAGTTGCAAATCGAGGATCGTTCGACGCTCTTGGGCATCGGGAAGATCCAAGAGGAAAATTTCATCGAACCGTCCCTTGCGCAGCAGCTCGGCGGGTAGCTTCTCCACCCCATTCGCCGTCGCCACCACGAAGACCGCCGTCGTTTTCTCTGCCATCCAGGTCAACAAACTCGCCAGTACCCGTTGGCTGGTGCCGCCATCGCTGCGGCCATCGGCACTGCCAAAGCCCTTGTCGATCTCATCAATCCAGAGCACGCACGGGGCCATGGCCTCGGCCCGTTGAATCATGTCCCTAGTGCGCGCTTCTGAGGCTCCCACCAGCCCGGCAAACAGCCGGCCGACATCCAAGCGGAGTAGCGGCATGCTCCAGCTGTGGGCAATGGCCTTGGCCGTCAGTGACTTGCCGGTGCCTTGGGGACCCACCAGTAGGACCCCGCGGGGAAGCGGCAGCCCGTAGCGGCGCGCCTCATCGCTGAAGGCCATGTGCCGTTGCTCGAGCCAGCGCTTCAGGGCATCCAACCCGCCGATATCAGCCGGTGTGGCTTCTGTTGGGCAGTACTCCAGCAGTTCGCTGCGGGCGATGGCCTGGCGCTTTTCTTCGAGCACCTCATCGAGGTCCGCGCTGCCGAGTTGTCCCCGACTGGCCAGGCCGCGGGCGGCGACCTGACGGATCCGCTGCTCACTGAGCCCGCTGCAGCTGTGGGTGAGGAGCTCCAGAAGATCGGCGCCGATGGCCTGGCCGCTGGCCTGGGCAATGTTTCCCAGCAGGGCCTGGATCTCCTGTTGGTTGGGCAGAGGAAGGTCCAGCAGGGTGATGCATTCCTCGAGCTCCCGCGGCAGCTGCCATTCCGCCGCGGTGATCACCAGGGTTTGCGGCCGTTGGCGCAGGCTTGAGGCCAGGTTGCGCAGCTTGCGGCAGATGCTGCTGTCGTCGGCGTAGCGGTGAAAGTCGTGCAGCACCAGCAGGGCTGGCTGCTCAGCGGGGAGGGCGCTGAGGCTCTCCAGGGCTGCCAACGGATTGCGCGCGGCTTCTCCGTCCCGGCCGGGCCAGCCCTTGAGCCCACTGATGAAATCCCAGCGGGCCAGCGCTCGCTGGTCGAGGCGCTTGGCGGCATCGCCCAAGAGGTTCGCGATCCTCTCCTCCTCCTGGCTGCGGATCCAGAGGATCGGCGTCCGGGCCCGGATCAAGAGATCAAGGTGATCCGCCCAGGCCTGGCTCATGGCTGCAGGTTCTTCAGGGCAGCCCAGCGGGGATCGACGGGCCCATCGCCCGGTTCTGTCTTCAGGTTGGGGCCAGGACACTCCGCGCCGCAGCGATTCACGACCGGCAGCTGGAGGTTGAGTTGCTCAAACACCCAGTGCTCTGGATCGAAATCCGCCCGGGGGTCCATGCTTTCGGTCAGTTCATCGGGATCGAGTTCCAGCACCTCGCTGCCGGCCTCCAGCACGGTCTCCAGATCCATCCCCTGCTCCCGGGCCTGCTCCCCCAGCCAAAGCACCTCGCGGGTTTGGAAGCTCAGGGGGTGGTTGAACTGCTGCAGGCAGCGGTCACAGCAGAGGGTGACGATGGTGTTGGCCTCGCCGTCCAGTTCGAGGACATTGCCGCGATGCACGGCGAGGAGTTGGCCTCGCACCGGGGTCAGGCTGTCGAGTTCGCCGAGCCGTTGGTCGATGGTCCAGTGCTTGCCCTGCTCCAGCAGCTTGAGCTCCTGGAGCGGAACGGGAGTGAGGGGGTCACCGGTCTGGAGACGGTCGCCCATGCCCTATTTCTTGCCCTTCGGTTCGAACGGCATGCGGCTGCTACCCGTGACCGTGGCGGTCACCGTTTTGGCTTCGGCAGCCAATTGCTGATCGAGGATCGACTGCAGGTTGTCGGGCAGCGCCTCGCGGGTCAGCAGGAAGGTCTGAACCGCCTGGAAGACGTTGGCGATCACCATGTAGAGCAGAACCCCGGCGGGCAGGGGGAAGAACAGGAACATCCCGGTGATCATCACGGGGGTGATCTTGTTGGCCGTGGCCTGTTGGGGATTGGCGGGCATGCCCATCCCCGAGAGGATCTGACTCAGGAAGAGGGTGACGCCGAAACCGCCCACAAGGATCGCGATATCCCAGTTGATGGCGCCATCGGTGTAGAAGCCAACCTGTCCCAGGGCTTTGATGAAGAGGAAGCCGCTGCGGGCAGCCAATCCAGGGATCTTGGCTTCGACCGTGACATCACCTGGGGCGATGGCATGGATCGCGCCGTTTTGGTCCACGCTGACCAGGCCTTCGCCCTTGGTCACAGACCAGGTGGGGGCAAAGGCGGAACCGTTCTCGACGCCGCTGAGGACGGAGGCAAAGCTGGCGCCATCCTTGGTGTGCAGGCTGACGGTCTCGGTGTCACCCACTCCGAGCTTGGTTCCCTTCTCCAAGCTGGCGATCACGGGAACGTGATCGGTGCTGGTCACAAAAATGGAGTGGCTTGCACTGTTGAAGGGCTTGGGTTCAACAGCAGCGATCTGATCAGCCGGCAGGACCTTCAGATTGAGGGTGTAGGGAACATCGGCAAACGGTGATCCACGCAGGGTTGCGAACAGCGCAAACAGGATCGGCATCTGCACCAGCAGTGGCAGGCAGCCGGAGAGGGGGCTGCCGAACTCCTTCATCAAGGAGCCCAGTTCCTCCTGTTGCTTTTGCGGGTTGTTGGCGTATTTGGCCTTGATCTCAGCCTGGCGCTTTTGCATCACCGGCTGGGCGATCCGCATGCGGCGGGCATTGCGAATCGAGCCGGCGCTCAAGGGGAAGAGAGCCAGGCGAATCACCACCGTGAGGGCAATGATCGCGAGCCCGTAGCTCGGTACCAATCCGTAGAAGAAATCCAGGATTGGCAGCAGCAGGTTGTCGGAGATGTATCCGATCACGGCGTCGCTAACGGTGGGGTTGGGAGGTGTGAGTCAGTGTCTCAGGCGGCGGCGTCGCCACCGAATCCGGCGGTGCCAGAGCTCTTGGCGGCGGGACCGGATTTCAGCCGTGCCTCGATGAAGGCTTGGGCCTCGCGGTAGCGGGGTACCGCGCGCATCTCCAACTTCATGCCATCGCTCAGGACGAGCACCATGTCACCCCAGAAGCCGAAGCCGCGGGAGACCGAACGAACCTCGCGAATCTGGCTGTAGACCACCTGGGTGCGGTCCCGGCCGAGCCAGCCGCCGGTGACTTCAACCCGGCGGCTGGTGATCCGGAAGCGCAGCCAGAGGGCGCGCACCAGGGCGCCCACGGCGAAGGGGATGCCGATCAGGGTGAGCCCGAACAGCAGGTTGGTGATCAGATCACCCTTGGCAGGCCCGCCTTCATAGAAGACCTCCTCATTGATGCTGGCCCCCGGGGCGACGGGAGCGGGTTGGGAGGCAGCGCTCATGGTCTCAGTCCTGCCTTGGCAAGGAGTTCGGAACATTCTCCCAGGAGGAGTTGCTCTTCCGTGTCCGCACTACCCGGTTTGAGCGAGATCAACAGCCAAATCCCCTCGCCTTGGTTCGCGATCAGTCGGCTGAGATGGCCATGCAGCAGACGACGCAACCGGTTGCGTTCCACGGAGCGTTTGCTGACCTTGCTGCTGACCACAACGCCCAGGCGGCAGCTCAAGGGGGTGTGGTCCCGTGGATCGGTTTTCAGCAGTTCGGGCTTGGCGGCCATGGTTCTGAGGACCATCCACTGGCCGTGGATCCGCCGACCCTTTTGGTAGATCCGATCAAACACAAAACGCCCCCTCAGCCTGTGTTCCCGAGAGAGCGCCATGGCTTGGGGCTACGCGGGGTTGGCTGAGGGGGCGTTGCTGCCCTCGCTCGTCGAGAGCAAGGGCTTCAGGGGATCAGACCGACAGACGGGCCCGGCCGCGCTTACGGCGGGAGCGGATCACGCGACGGCCGGTGTGGCTCCGCATGCGAACACGGAAACCGGACACCCGTTTGCGCTTACGGCTGGTTCCTTCAAGGGTGCGCTTGGTCATGGCTCCGGCTCGGCTGCGCCTTCAACGTCGATCGCCCAATTTATCAGCTGGGGTGACTCAGAAATCCGAGGTGGCGTCCACCTGGATCAGCCAGCTGCCCAGGTAACCCGAGATCGGCACGGCGCCTGGGGCCTGCGCCAGGGCGTTGAGCTGGAACATGCCTGCGCTGGGCGGATTGATCACCTGCATGTAGACGCCAATGGTCTTGCCGACGGGCACGGGGGTGTCCGGGAAGATCTCAATCGAGCGGCCATCGGTGGTGACCTCCACGGTCGCCGGAATGGTCTCTTCGCAGCGGGTGCGCTTGGTCATGCTGCCCGACTTCATGTAGCAGAGCTTGATCTTTTGCGGATCAATCGTTGTGTCGAAGCTCTGGGGAATCGAGATGGCCAGCTTCAAGATCGCGGTTTTGCGATCCTTCGGTTTGAGCAAAAAATAGTATTCAGCGCGCTGTTGACGAACGGTGTTCGTTGTGAAGTAGTAGAGCTTGCGGTAGTCCTTGGTGTTATCCCAGCGGAACTCCATGATGCTGGGCGTTCCCTGGGCCAGGGCTGCTTTGGGAGCCAGTCCAAGCTGGGCTCCGGCTAGTGCAGCTCCGCAGCCAAAGGCGGCGGCGAGCTTGATCGCTGTCTGTTTGAGGGACATTCGTTTCAAAGAGATCCGCTTGCGATTGATCATTGCGCCTGAAACTTGACCCGTTTGGCCCATTCTCAGGGGGGCAGGGGTTCAGGTCGGGGCCGGTGGGCGGCCAGGCAGCTGGCAGTTGTGACCAGATGCGACTGCCTTAGGAGGCGGCGAGGTCGGGCCTGAGCCGTGCGGCCTCCCGCAGATAGGCATGGCGAGCGGGTCGCTCGAGCCAGACGTGGGCCAGGAGGCGAATGCAGCGCTCCAGATCACCGGCCACGGCCATTTGCTGGCAGTCGAGCAGGGCGACCCCATCCCAGCCGGGCCGGTGCCGTGCGATGGCCGCCGGGAAGCAGGCGTCCAGATCCGCGGTGACCGAGAAGGTCAGCGAAAGAATCTGAGCGCCTTCGAGGTTGTTGCGCTCCACCAGAGCGTCGAGCAGCTCGTTAACCGCCTCCTGAATGGCTTCACGGCTGTTGGCCGTCGCGGTGGTGGCGCCCCTCAGGGCGCGGAGCGATTGCTCAGGGCTCATGGGCGATGCAGCCAAAGGGGTTGGCCGCTGCTGCTCAGCTCCAGCTTGAGCCACTGCAGGGCCAGGGAGATCTGGGACCGTCCAGGGATGACCCCGGCGAAGCGCTTTTTCTCCTGCCCAAAGGTGATGGGCTTGGTTTTCTCCAGGTCCAACTCGGCCAGTTCACAGGCCAGGCGCCGGGCCTGTTCTTCATCGCCCAGGGCATCGACGAGACCCAGCTCTTGGGCTTGGGCACCGCTGAAGACGCGTCCATCGGCAAAGCGACGGACCTCGTCTTCGCTGAGTCCCCGGCCTTCGGCGACGGCGCTGACGAACTGCCCGTAACTGGAGTCGATCAACTCCTGCAGCACCTGCCGCTCGCCACTGCTGAGGGCGCGATCCGGGGAGAGGATGTCCTTATAGATGCCGCTTTTGACGGTTTCAAATTGGATGCCGATCCGCTCGAGCAGGCGCGAGAGGTTGTTGCCCCGCAGGATCACACCGATGGAGCCGGTGATGGAGCCGGGGTTGGCGACGATCTTGTCGGCGGCCACACCGATGTAGACGCCACCGGAGGCGGAGATGTTGCCGAAGCTGGCAATCACCTTGCACTGCTTCTCCCGCAGGCGCAGCAGGGCCGCATGAATCTCCTGGCTGTCTCCCACGGTTCCGCCGGGGCTGTCGATGCGCAGCAGCAGGGCCGGGAATTCGCGTTTTTCGACCTCGCGCAGGGCCTTCAGCACCCGTTTGCGCGTGCCGGAGGCAATGGGCCCTTCAATGGCAATCCGCGCGAGTTTGCGGCGTGACTTGCGTCGCCAGGGCCAGGGCATCGAGTCGATCTGCAGTGGCTGGATCTTAAAAAGGAGCCTGTGGGCGATTGGAGCCGGTGAATCTGCGCTGGCTGGCCATGGTCCTCCCCTTCGCGCTTTGGGGAACCGCGATGGCGGCAATGCGGCCCCTGCTGGATGGGGCGGGCCCCCTGACCTTGGCTTGGATGCGGCTTCTGCCTGCGGGGCTGGTGGTCTTGCTGGCGGCCCAGGTCCTGGGTCGCTCCATGGCGGTCGATCGCCGCGATTGGTTCTGGTTTGCCCTGTTCGCCGTGGTGGATGCCACGGCCTTTCAGGGGTTGCTGGCGCGGGGCTTGGGCGGCACCGGCGCGGGCTTGGGCTCAGTCCTGATCGACTCCCAGCCGCTGCTGGTGGCCCTGCTGGCCCGCAGCCTGTTTGGCGAGGCGATCAATCCTGTGGGTTGGGTGGGCCTGCTGGTGGGCTTGCTCGGCATCCTCTGCCTCGGGCTGCCGGAATCCCTGCTGCGGCAGTGGTGGCTGATGGGCCCGGAGGTCTTCGGTGAGACCGCCTGGAGCCACGGTGAGCTCTGGATGTTGGCCGCGGCGTTGGCCATGGCCCTGGGGACGGTCTTGAGTCGCTATGCCTGCCGCCACAGCGATCCAGTGGCGGTCACCGGCTGGCACCTGGCCCTGGGGGCGCTGCCTCTTTTGGCGGGGGCAGCCTTGGAGCCGCTCTGGAACCCCGCAGCCCTGGGCCCCTGGCCGCAGTGGTCAGGCACCGGCTGGCTGCTGATGGCCTACGCCGCCCTCTTCGGCAGCGCCCTGGCCTACGGACTGTTCTTTTGGTTCGCCAACCATGGAGAGCTGACCAGTTTCACGGCGCTGACCTTTTTGACCCCCGTTTTCGCGCTGCTCTGCGGCGTGGCTCTGCTCGAGGAGAGCCTGAGTGCCTTGCAGTGGCTCGGCGCGGCCTTGGCCCTGTTGAGCGTGGTTTTGATCAACCGCCGCACCCAGTTGTGGCAACCGGACTCGATGGAGCAGGAGGTCACGCCATGAGCGCGCGCGCTTTGTCGATCCTGGTGGTGGCTCCTGCCCTGGGCCCGCTGGGCAGCGGCAAGGCGGGGGGCGTGGAGCTCACCTTGACCAGCTTGGTGAGTGGGCTGCTCGAGCGGGGCCATCAACTGACGGTCGTGGCGGCCGAGGGCTCCCGCTTGCCCCCGAGCTGCGATGGGGCCGCCCTGCTGGCTGAAGCAGGAGCGCCCCAGGAGAGTTGCCAGCACGCCCCAAGGGCTTCGGATGTGCTGATGCCAGCTGAGGGACTGCTGCCGCGGCTTTGGCAACGGGCCCTGCGGGAGCCCTGCGATCTGGTGCTGAACCTGGGCTACGACTGGCTCCCCTTTTGGCTGACCCCTCTGGTTGAGGTGCCGATCTTTCACCTGGTGAGCATGGGCTCGGTGAACCAAGCCATGGATGCGGCCATCGCCGAAGTGGCCCGCTGGGATCAACGCCGGCTGGCCTTCCACACCGCCACCCAGGCCGCTGATTTCGCCCTGCCGCAGCCCCCCGTTGTGGTCGGCAATGGCTTTGATCTCTCCGCCTATGACCTCTGCCTAGAACCCGAGTCCTTGTTGGGCTGGGTCGGCCGGGTGGCGCCTGAAAAAGGCTTGGAGGATGCGGCCGCCGCCGCGGCTCAGCTGGGGCAGCGCCTGGCCGTCTGGGGCCTGGTGGAGGACCCCGCTTACGCCCAGCGGGTTGAAGCCTCCGTTCCCTCGGGCACCCTGGATTGGCGGGGGTTTCTGCCCACGGCTGCCCTTCAGGCGCAATTGGGTCGCTGCCGGGCCTTGCTGAACACCCCGAAGTGGAATGAGGCCTACGGCAATGTTGTGGTCGAAGCCATGGCCTGCGGTGTGCCAGTTGTGGCCTACCGCCGGGGCGGACCTGGTGAATTGATTCAGCCCGGCCTCAATGGTTGGTTGGTGGAACCCGACCAGCCCCGCGCCTTGGCAGAGGCGCTGGAGAGGGTCGATCAGATCGATCGCCGTCAGTGCCGGCACTGGGTGGAGCGCCAGGCCTCCAGGGCCGTTCTGGCAGAACGGCTGGAGCAGTGGTTGGAAGCCGGCCTGATGGGGAAAGGGCGATAGGGTCGGGCCTGCTTCGATCCAGCAACGTGCGCAACCGCAAGCCCTGGTTGGTGCTGTTGCTGGTGGCGGTTGCCGGTCTGCTGCTGTTTGTTTGGCGGCTCGGCATGACGGGTCTGGTGGATGAGACCCCCCCGCTGTTTGCCGCGTCCGCCAAGGCCATGGCGGAGACCGGTGATTGGCTGACGCCGCGGGTCAACGGTTTGCCGCGCTACGACAAGCCGCCCCTGGTCTATTGGCTGATGGGGTTGGGCTATGCCCTGCCCGCTCAGGACCTCTGGAATCCCTTCGGCACCTGGGCCTCGCGGCTCCCATCAGCACTCAGTTCCATCGGTTTGATGCTGCTGATGGCCCTCACCCTGCTGCGCCGCCCCCAGGGCCAGCCTGATGGGGCCCAGCAGGCCGTCACGGCCATGGCGGCGGCCTTGGCCTTTGCCCTCTCGCCACTGGTCCTGCTCTGGAGCCGCATTTCGGTCAGTGATGCGCTCTTCAGTGGCTTGTTGTCGGCGGCACTGCTGCTGTTTTGGTGGCGCTACGCCGGCCTCTGCCGTTGGTGGGTTCCCTGGTTGGTGCTGGGTCTGGCCGTGCTGGCCAAGGGGCCCGTGGCGGTGGTCCTGGCGGGGCTGACTGCGCTGCTGTTTGCCCTGCTGCAGCGTGATCTCCCGGGTTTATGGGCCCTTTGGAGACCCTGGCGTGGCCTGGCCCTGACGGCGGCGGTGGCCTTGCCCTGGTACGTCCTTGAGCTGTTGGTGGAAGGGCAGCCCTACTGGGACAGCTTTTTCGGTTACCACAACCTTCAGCGCTTCACCGGCGTGGTCAACAACCACCTCCAGCCCTGGTGGTTTTTCTTCCCTGTGCTGGTGGTGGCATCGCTGCCCTTCACCCCCTTGCTGCTGGCTGGTCTGGTGGGGGCCCTGCGTCCCCAACCGGCCCCCCCCGAGCAGTCCCTGCAGCGCTTTGCGGCCTGCTGGCTGCTGGCGGTCTTTGTCTTTTTCACCGCAGCGGCCACCAAGCTCCCCAGCTACTGGATCCCCGCGACACCAGCCGCAGGGCTTTTGATTGCCTTGGCTGCGCAAAACCTGCGGCCGGGATGGCGCTCCGCGGTCCTAAGGGGGAGCACCTTGGCCCTGGTGGGGGTGCTGACGGCCGGTCTGGCCGCCGGGAACCTCTGGGTTCCCTTGATTAATGAGCCGGAGATGCCGACCTTGTCCTCGGCCCTGCTGGCCAGTGGAGCGCTGACGCGCGCCTCGCTCTGCTTTGGCGTGGGTGGGGTGGCGGCACTGCTGCTCTGGTGGGGCCCCTCCAGCGCCCGCAGGGGCTGGCTGCTGGTTCAGCAGTTGGGCATGGGGGCGTTTGTCGTGACCGCGCTGGTGCCCATGGTCGAGTTGGGGGACCGCCTACGTCAGCTCCCAATTCGCCGTATGGCCTCCCTGGCGCTGGAGCAGCAGCGGCCTCAGGAGCCCCTGGCGATGGTGGGCATCCTCAAACCGTCGCTGCACTACTACACCCAACAGGTGGTGGTCTACGAGGGGGTGCAGCCCAATGGCCCGCTGAACCTCAATGACCGTTTGGCCAAGGAACAGCGGCGCGGCCAGCAACCGTCTCCGGCGTCCCCAGGGGCCAGCGTTCTGGTGGTGATCGACGGCAATACCGCGACCTTGCCCCACTGGCGTGGGGTGCCGCACCAGCGCCTGGGAACGATCGGTCTCTACGAGCTTTGGCGAGTTCCCCGTCCAGCCCTGAACCAGTGGTCTAAGGACCTGGCGGAACGGGCGGGTTTGGCTCCGGATTGGCAGGAGCCCCGCCCCGAGCGCTACTGATCGGTCTCGCTGGGGGTGCCCATGGCGACCCCTTGATCCATCGTGTCCCGTTGGCAGAAGCTGCAGTGCCCCCAGCGCTGGAGTTCCCCGACGGGTGAGGGGCGTTTGCAGGTGGGACAGGACCCCATGCCAAAGACGTCCACACGGCTGGGATGCTGCGCCCAAATCTCCTCCTCAAGGCCACTGCCCGCTGGGGGCAAGGGCGTGCTTTGGTGCTGCTGGAACTGCAGGTCCTTGACCGCAAATCCAGCGCCACGCAAGGCGCCGAGCAGTTGGTGCTTGTTAAAGCGAAGGGCCTGGAGCCATTGGGGGTGCTGGGCTCCCACCACAAGTCGTCCGCCCTGCAGGCGCAGCGGCCGGCAGTGGGGTGCGAGCTGGGGGCCGGCGATCCGCGGCCATGCCTGCCAGAGCCCCGCCAAGCTCCCCTCGTCCTTCCACTCCTTCTGCAGGCTGCTCAGGGAGTCCCCCAGCCCTTGAATCGGTGGCCTGGGCGGCGGCACCAAGAGGTTCACGTCCCCTTGGCGTCGCGTTTGGTTGCGGGGGGCGATGCCCATGGGGAGACCCTAGGGGAATTGGCGCTGTGCAGGGCGGCCTGCGCTGGTTAGTCTCGGCCTCAGCTCTGCTTGCTCCATGGGCTTTTTTGATCGCCTCGGCCGGTTGGTTCGTGCCAACGCCAACGCAGCCCTGAGTGCGGCTGAAGATCCCGTCAAGATCCTCGACCAGTCGGTTGCGGACATGCAGGCCGATCTGGTGAAACTGCGCCAGGCCGTCGCCACGGCGATCGCCAGCCAGAAGCGGATTCAGAACCAGGCCGATCAGGCCGATGCCCAGGCCAAAACCTGGTACGAGCGTGCCGAGTTGGCCCTCAAAAAAGGCGAAGAGGACCTGGCCCGTGAGGCCCTGGGGCGCCGTAAGACCTGTCAGGACACCGCCACCGCACTGCAGGGCCAGCTGCAGAGCCAGTGCGGCCAGGTGGATCAGCTGAAGAAGAGCTTGGTGCAGCTCGAAAGCAAGATCGCCGAAGCCAAGACCAAAAAAGACATGCTCAAGGCGCGGGCCCAGGCGGCCAAAGCCCAGGAGCAGCTGCAGAGCGCAGTGGGCAGCCTCGGGACAAATTCCGCCATGGCTGCCTTCGAGAAGATGGAGGAGAAGGTCCAAGCCCTGGAGGCCCGCAGTCAGGCCGCCGCTGAACTGGCCGGTGCAGATCTGGAAAGCCAGTTCGCCGCCCTGGAGGGGGCACCTGAGGTCGATTCCGAGCTGGAGGCCCTGAAGGGCAAGCTCTCGGGTTCTTCCGATGCCCCGTCCCTGCCCGCCGGTGCTGAGGGGGTGCAGCCGGTCAAGGTGAGCGAGGTTGATACGGAGCTTGAAGAGCTCAGGCGTTCCATCGACAAGCTCTGAGCTCTCCATACAATCGCCAGACCCATGACAGCCGCCGTGTCCGTTCTTCAGCTCACCGATGCCAACTTCCAGGCCGAGGTGCTGGAGTGCTCGACCCCAGTGCTCGTCGACGTTTGGGCCACTTGGTGCGGCCCCTGCCGTCTGATGGCGCCGATGATGGATTGGGCGGCCCAGGAGTACGCCGGTCGTCTGACCGTGGGCAAGTTGGAGGCTGACCCCAACCCAGCGAGCCGCGATTTGATGCAGGTGCAGGGCCTGCCCGCTCTGGTGCTGTTTAAGGACGGCCAAGAGATCGCCCGCCACGAGGGCGCCATGGCGAAGCCCCAGCTCCAGGCTTTCTTGGATGCCCAGCTCTGATCCGTTCTCGATTTCCGAACGGGTTCGTGGGCTAGGTAGCGGCGTTTTTGCCCGCAATGACCAACGCAAGGTGGCCTATCGGGCCCGGTCAGAGGCCGGGCTGGCCCCCCTACTTGACCTGTCCTTGGGGTCAACCGATCTCCAACCACCGCCGGTGGCGATCGAGGCCATCCGCCAACGCCTAGGCCATCCCGACAGCGCTTCCTACTGCCTGCACGGCGCGACGGCCCCGCTCCGGGAAGCCGTCGCGGCCTGGGCCGAGCGGCGCTTTGGGGTGGCGGTGGACCCCGCCAGCGAGGTCCTGTTCCTGGTGGGATCCCAGGAAGGCACCGCCCACCTGCCCTTGGCGGTGCTCAATCCCGGCGATTCCGCGCTCCTGCTGGATCCCTTCTATCCCTCCCACCTGGGGGGGCTGCGCTTGGCATCAGCGCAGCCGCGCTTCCTGCGTCTGGAGCGGGAGCGGGGCTTTGCCCCCAACTTTGATCAGCTGAGCGCTGCGGAGTGGGATGCGCTCAAGTTGATGGTCCTGGGCTTTCCCCACAACCCAACGGCCACCACGGGAGAGCAGGGCTGGGTGGATGAAGCGGCCGCGCGGGCCGTTCGCCATGGCCTGGTCTTCGCCCACGACAACCCCTATGTCGATTTGGCCCTCGAGGGGGAGGCTCCGTCTCTGCTGCGCTCCCCCCATTGGCGCCAGTGCGGCATTGAGTTTTTCTCCTTCTCCAAAGGTTGGTGTCTGGGTGGATTCCGGATGGCCTTTGCGATTGGTGCTGCACCCTTGATCCAGGCCCTGCGCCAGCTCAAGGGGGTGGTGGATTTCAACCAGTCCTTAGCGCTGCAGGCGGGGGGGATTGCGGCCCTCGAGCAGGCGCCCGATTGGCCCGAGCAGCTCAAACCGGTGTACCGGGAGCGTCGCGACCGCATGATCGCGGCGTTGACGGCGGCCGGTTGGCCCGTGCAGCGCCCGTCGATGGCGCTCTACCTCTGGCTGGCCTTGCCTGAGCAGGCCCGCCAGCGCGGTTGGACCTCCGAGCAGTTCTGCGGCCAGTTGCTGGAGGCGACAGGCGTCTGCCTGACCCCCGGGAACGGCTTCGGGGAGGGGGGCGAGGGGTTCGCGCGCTTGGCCTTGGTCCATGACACGGCGGCCCTGGAGGCCGGCGCCCAGCGCATGGGGGCATGGCTGAGCAGCCTTTAAGCGCCGCGGCTCTGGCGCGGCAGTTGCGCCAAACCCCAGGGGACTATCCGCTGCCTTGGCGGATTCAGGTGCGGCCGATCTGCGCGAGCACGGAACGGGAGCTGGATCAGTGGCTCCGGCGTGATCCCATGGCTTCAGCCGCCCGCGTGGTGCTGGCTCGTCGCCAGGGATTTGGCCAGGGCCAGCAGGGACGCTCTTGGTCTTCTCCCGCCGGTGGGATCTGGTTGAGTGCCGCCTTGCCCTGGCCTTGCGAGGGGGATCGAGCGGCCTCCCTGGCCCTGGCGGTGGCCGTCGGTTTGGCCCTGCAGTTGGAGGGGCTGGGCTTGGCGCCGGCGATCAAATGGCCGAACGATCTGTTGGTCTCGGGCCGCAAGCTCTGTGGATTTTTGCCGCGCCTGGCCTGGCGTTCCGGCGCCGTTCGCCACGCCCGCATTGGTTTGGGCCTCAATGGCTCCAATGCCGTACCGATGGGGGCGATCAGCCTGGGACAACTGCTGGGCAGGCAGCAGCCGGCTGCCTTGGGGGCGCGCGTGCTGCGGGCCTTGGAATGGGCCGTGGCCGCGGCGGACCAGCCCGAGCTGGTGCGGCGGCAGGCCGAGCAACGCCTCTGGGACCCCGGTGGCGTTGAGCATGACGGCCAGCACTGGACGATCACGGGCCTCAGCCAGGACGGTGGCTTGCAGCTGCAGAACGGGTCCGGTTCGCTGGTGCTCAGGCGCCGTTTCTAGGGCTTCCTAGGATGCGGATGTGATGCGCCCTCCACGGCTCCGTTGGCTGCTGTTGACGCCGGTGCTTCTGGCTGGACCGGTTGCGTCTGAGCCCAGTGGACCATTGGAGCCGCCGCCCCTGCCGGCGCAGCAGGCGCCCCTGCGTCCCTCCCTGCCGCAGCTTCAGGCGCTGCCGCCGCCGAAGCGGTTTGATCAGTCCCTGGATGCGCTGGTGCGCCAGGGCATCGTCACCCCCTCGGAGCGTCGGGCCCTGCGGGGGGGCGGAGGGGAGCTCCGGCCCCTGGATGTGGGGGCCTTTCAACAGGCCTGTCGCAGCGGTGCGCTCTCCGCCCGTGAATGCAGCGGTGGCATCGCCTTGCGCTGGGGTCTGCGGCGTGAGGGGTCCCGGCGTCCTCCCCTGTCGGTTCCGGTGTCGGCCTTGCTGGGCGGCCGCTTTGACCTCGCGAAGGTGTTTCGGGTGACGCCTCGGCCGGCACCGGTGGCGGGTAATGGCAACCGCCGGTTGCTGCTGCCGATCATTGGTTCGGCCTTCAAGTCCAGCGGTTTTGGCTGGCGTTTGCATCCCCTGCTTGGGGGCTGGCGTCTTCATGCCGGAGATGACCTGGCGGCCCCGGAGGGCACCCCGGTGGTGGCGGCGTTGGCCGGTCGGGTGGTGAGCAGTGGCTTGGCCGGTGGCTATGGCCTGGCGGTGGAGGTGGAGCACCAACGGCCGCGCCGCCGCAGCCTTTACGGCCACCTCTCCGAGCTCTATGTCCGCGCCGGTGATCGGGTGCTGCAGGGGGAGGTGCTCGGCCGGGTGGGCAGCACCGGCTTGAGCACAGGGCCCCACCTGCATTTCGAGCTGCGTCAACCGGTTTCCGGTGGCTGGGTGGCCGTTGATCCGGGGGAGTTCGATCCCGGTTCAGCCCTGCGCGGCAGCGATGCGGTGGCCCTGTTGATGGGGCAACTGATCAGCAGCCTGGAGCGACCTGGGGGCTAGGGCTGGGATCCAGCGCCTGCACTCACCAGACGTCCATCGTGGAAGTGCACGACCCGCTGGGCCCGCGCCGCCACCTCGTGTTCGTGGGTCACCAGCAGGATGGTCACCCCCTCCCGCTGGTGCAGTTCATCAAACAGATCCAGGACCTCGGAGGTGGTGCGGGAATCGAGGGCCCCGGTGGGTTCGTCCGCCAGCAGCAGGTTGGGTTGGTTGATGATCGCCCGGGCGAGGGCGACACGCTGCTGTTGTCCGCCGGAGAGCTGGTTGGGTTTGTTGTAGAGGCGCTCGCCAAGGCCGATCCGCTCAAGGGCACGGATGCCCCGCTGCTCACGCTCCTCAGCCGGAACGCCCGCATAGACCATGGGCAACATCACGTTCTCCAGGGCCGTCAGCTCCTGGAGCAGGTGAAATTGCTGGAAGACAAAGCCCAGTTCGCGGTTCCTGAGGTCGGCGAGTTGATCGTCGGAGAGTTGCTCAACGGCGGTGCCGTTGAGGCGATAGCTGCCGCTGGTGGGCCGATCGAGGCAGCCCAGGATGTTCATTGCGGTGCTCTTGCCTGAGCCCGAGGTGCCCATGACGGCGACGTACTCACCGCGTCGCACGCTCATGCTCAGGTCATCGAGGGCAATGACTGTGGTGTCACCGCTGCCGTAGGTCTTGCGAATGTGCTCGAGTTCGGCAACGACGGGCCCGGTGCCGCTTGCCATCAACCCACAGGCAGGCCCGCGGCCGAAGCGAGGGCTTTCTGAAGCATCGGGGTGCCGGAGACCGCACCACTGGCCCAGGTGAACAGCGGGTTGGACAGGATGCCGCCCACGGCCGTGACCACGACACAGGACACCAGGGCGGCCCGAAGGGGCTGCAGTCCAGCAAGGTTCCAGTTGAGGTCTGGGTAGGCCTTGACCACCTCAGAGGCCTCTTGGGGCTCCTTGACCACCATCATCTTGATCACCGAGATGTAGTAGTAGATCGAGACCACGGAGGTCAGTAGGCCGACCACGACCAGCAGGTACTGGTGGTCTGCCCAACCGGCGAAGAAGAGATAGATCTTGCCGAAGAAGCCCAGCATCGGAGGGATGCCACCGAGGGAGAGCAGGCAGAGGCTCAGGCCCAGGGTGATCAGTGGATCCTTCTGGTAGAGACCGGCGTAGTCGCTGATTCGATCACTGCCCGTGCGCAGGGAGAACAGGATGATGCAAGCGAAGGCCCCCAGGTTCATGAACAGGTAGGCGGCCATGTAGAGAACCATTGCCGCGTAACCGTCTTCGGTTCCGCAGACCAGGCCGATCATCACGAAGCCGGCCTGACCGATGGAGCTGTAGGCCAGCATCC
>NZ_JAFMFX010000036.1:0-17907 GCF_017855895.1 Vulcanococcus sp. CPBay_Sum15L08_68
GAGCGCCTGCAGACCCTGGTGGATGAGGGACTGCTGGCATAAGGCGCCGCTCCACTCAGCAACCGGCTCTCGCGGCTAGCATCGCGTGACACCGCCCGTGTCTCGGGATGGCCCAGCAAACGATCCGCTTTCGCATTCGGCCTGACGGTCGCGTCGAAGAGGTCGTTGAGGGCATCACCGGCCACGGCTGCGAGCAGCTCACCGAGCGGATCGAGGAGAAGTTGGGCGTTGTTCAACAACGCCAGCCCACCTCTGAAGCCTTCCAGGGCCAAACCACCACAGTTCAGCCCGAGCAGACTCTTTCGTCCCAGGTCTCCTGATGTCGCACTTCAGCACCGTCAAAACAGAACTGCGCGATCGCTCCGCTCTGATTGATGCCCTGAAAGATCTGGGTCACTCCCCCATGGAGGGCGAGTGCCAGGTGCGTGGATACCGGGGCCAGACCGTGACCGCTGAGCTGTCCATCCCCACCGAGGGTGCCGGCGATCTGGGCTTCCGTTGGAATGCCGCCTCTGGCAGCTACGAGCTGGTGACCGATCTCGATCTCTGGAGTCAGCCGATCCCCGTCGAGCGCTTCCTCTCCAAGCTCACCCAGCGCTATGCCCTGCGCAGCATCCTGGCGGCCTCGGCCCAGGAAGGCTTCCAGGTGGCGGAAGAGCGCCAAGAGCAGGACGGCACGATTGAGCTCGTCGTGACCCGCTGGGACGGCTAGGTCCTCGGCGTGGGGATCGATCCCTCCGTTGCCTTCTCGGCACCAGCAGCCCCGGCCACCGAGCGCAGCGGTCTTGAGCCCGTACTCGGAGGAGCGCTGCGCCAGAAGGCGGTCTGGGTGGATGAGGCCGTCTGCATCGGCTGCCGCTACTGCGCCCACGTGGCCGGCAACACCTTTGTGGTGGAAGCCGACTGGGGCCGTTCGCGGGCCATCCGTCAGGACGGCGACAGCACCGAGACGATTCAAGAAGCCATCGACACCTGCCCGGTCGATTGCATTCACTGGGTGAGTTACGAGGAGCTGCCCGAGCTCCAAGAACAAACCCGTCACCAGGAACTCCAGCCCCTGGGTTTGCCGACGCCGGTTCGCTCCCGGCGCACCTTCCCGAGGCGGGAGCCCCATTGATGCTGCCCACACGGCGCTTTGGCCGCACCGAGCTGGCAATGCCGCTGCTCTCCCTTGGCGGGATGCGCTTTCAGCAGAGCTGGTCTGACCTGCCTGCCGATCGCATCACGGCCGAGAGCCAGGACAACCTGCGGGCCACGCTGGCAGCGGCCGTGCAGCACGGCTTTCACCACGTCGAGACGGCCCGGCACTACGGCAGTTCCGAGCGTCAGCTGGGTTGGTTGCTACCCCAGATTCCTGATCCCCAGAGGATTCTGCAGACCAAGGTCCCTCCCCAGGACGATGCCCAGGCCTTCGAGGCAGAGCTCCAGCTGAGCTTCGATCGCTTGGCGGTCGATCGGGTGGACTGCCTGGCGATCCACGGCATCAACCTGCCGGAGCATCTGCAGGCCACCCTCAAGCCAGGGGGCTGCATGGAGGTGGCCCGGCGCTGGCAGCAGGACGGCCGCATCGGCTGCGTGGGCTTCTCGACCCATGGCCCCCTGGAGCTGATCGAGGCGGCCATTGCCAGCGATGCCTTCGACTACGTCAACCTCCACTGGTATTTCATCCGCCAGGACAACGGCCCCGCCATTGCGGCGGCCCGCGCCCGGGACATGGGGGTGTTTGTGATCAGTCCCACCGACAAGGGGGGGCATCTCCATAGCCCGTCAGAGCGGCTGCTGGAACTCTGTGCTCCGCTGCATCCGATCGTCTTCAACGATCTGTTCTGCCTGAGCCACCCCGGGATTCAGACCATCAGTGTCGGAGCCTCAGGGCCGCAGGACTTGGCCTTGCATCTGGAGGCCGTCGCCTTGCTTCCCCAGGCCGCTGAGCTGTTGCCTCCGATTGTGAGTCGTCTCGAGGGGGCACGGCTCTCCGCCCTCGGCGATGCCTGGCTGGGCAGTTGGCAGCAGGGGCTGCCCAGATGGCAGGACACCCCTGGACAGATCAACCTGCCCACCCTGCTCTGGCTGCACAACCTCCTGGAGGCCTGGGATCTCCAGAGTTATGCCAAGGCCCGCTACGGCCTGCTGGGTGCGGCGAGCCATTGGTTCCCTGGTGCCAATGCCGACGCCTTGGACGAGAGCGTGAGCGAGGCCGAGCTCAAGGCGGTGCTTCAGGCCAGTCCCTGGGTTGAGCAGATCCCCGGCATCCTGCGCCGCCTGCGGGAGCGTGTGGGGGGCACCCCCAGCAAGCGCCTGATGCAGGAGGACTAACTCCCCAGCGGGAATTTGCTGGGAAGTCCCACGGCCCGGGGGTAGGTCTTCGGGCAGGGTTCCTTCGGCTGCAGCACGATCGCGGTGCGTTGCCCCCGCTCCCCCGGCAGCTCCTGTTGACGGCAGGACAGGATCTGGGCCTTGAGCTGCGTGGCCGCCTTCTCAAGCTGGGCTTGGTCCTCCCCGCCCCACTGCCCGCGGTAGAGCAGGGCCTCGCCACCAGGGGCGAGCAGGGGCACGAGATACTCCGCCACCACCGGTGCGGCGGCCACGGCGCGGGCCATGGCCAGGTCGAACTGGCCGCGGCAGCGTTTTTGCCGCCCGGTGAGTTCAATGCGCTCGCAGCGCAGCTCCACGCGCTCCCCCAACCCCAGGCTCTGGGCCATCGCCTCAACGGCCTGGGTTTTGCGCCCCACGGAATCCACCAGGGTCAGCTGCGCCTGGGGGAAGGCAATGGCGACGGCCAGCCCCGGGAAGCCCCCCCCGGTGCCGACATCGATGCAGCGCAGGGCGGCTTCGGGGTTCGCCTGCAACTGCGGCACCAGGGGCCAAAGGCTGTCGAAGATCTGGGCGATCCAGAAGTCATCGCCCTCCACCAGGCGGGTCAGGTTGACCCGGCTATTCCACTGGCGCAGCTCCTCCTGGAGTTGGAGGAAGCGCTGGAGCTGATCGTCGCTGGGTCTCCAGTGCAAGGCCTCCCATAGTGCGTCTGCTGGCGCTGGCATCCCCTGGGCTGATCTCGTCACACTCTCTAGGATCCTCCCCAACCGGTGTCCTGCGTTGGCGGCTGCCAATCACTACGAGCTGCTGGAGGTGCCCAGTGAGGCCTCCAGTCAGGAGTTGAGGCAGGCCTTTCGCAGCCTGAGCAAGCGCTACCACCCGGACACCACCGACTTGCCCGAGGCCGAGGCCCGGGAGGCCTTTCGCCGTCTCCAGCAGGCCTACCTCACCCTCAGCGATCCTGAGCGCCGGCGCAGTTACGACGCGACCCTGCGGGCCCCGCTGCCCCTTCGGCCACTACGGACCGCACCGAAACCAGTTCCGGTCCGTCGCGCCCTCTCCGGTGGTGAGTGGTTCGCGCTGCTGCTGCTGGCCGTGGCGGTCGCCTTCAGCCTGGTGTTGGGGGTCGGCCTGGCCTGGTCCCGCGGCGCCGAATTCCTCAAGCCCCCCAGCTGGCTGGAGGCCGGTGGGCAAACTGATGGGTCAAGCCCGCTGCTTGTGGATGTCGGATCTGCCGTCGCCTCAGACCCCGCTGTACAACCACCCGCTGCCGGTTCTTGAGCGTTGGCTCGCTGAGCTCGGCGGCATCCAGCGCGGCCACCACTCCTGTGAATGGGACCTGACCACCGTCGCCTGGAGCGCCGAGATGGTCTTGGGTTCAGAAGAACTGACGGTGCGCTGGGGGCAGGGTGCGGGCTCAGTGGAGCGCCACTTCCCCTACGGCCTCACCCGCGCGGACGTGCAGGCTGCGATCCTGGCGGGCCCCTAGAGCTGGCGCTTGCAGACCTCGCTCTGCTCTTCGTTGAGGGTGGAGAACGGGCCACAGTTCACCCAGCGCACGAACGAGAGTTCGATGTCGGTGAACAGCACCAGGATCCCAGCGCAGAGGGCTGTGACAGCAGCGATGACCGCGACTGAGGAGGGTTTCATGGGCGGCTCGTGACCCCCTTGAGCTTATGAACGAGATCCAAGGCCTGCCACTGCTGTTGCAGGCTGACGGCATCGAGGCTCGGGAGCGGCGGCAGACAGCCCAGCACCGGAACCCCTGAGATGCTCTCGAGGGTGCTCGCATTGTTGGGATGGGGCTCCCCGTTCAGCAGGATCCCCAGCAGCGGCAGATGGCGGCTGCGCAGGGCCTCGATCGAGAGCAGGGTGTGGTTCAAGGTGCCCAGCCCCGAGCGGGCCACCAGCAGCACCGGCAGGTTCCAGCGTTGCAACTGCTCAATCTGCAACCAGTCCAGGCGTAGGGGCACGAGCAGCCCACCGGCGGTCTCCACCACCAGGGGACCCTCCACGTCCGGGAGAGAGAGGTGCTCGCAGTCAATCGGGGGCTGATCCCCAGGTTCCAGTTCGGCGGCCCAATGGGGCGAGACCGGAGCGGCGAAGCGATAGGCCTCGGGCAGGACCCGCGCGTCCGGGAGGCCGAGCCAGCGCTGCACCCGCTCACGATCCCCTTCTCCGTTCTCCAGCCCGCACTGCACCGGTTTCCAGTAGTGGGCCTTCAGGCCCTGCACCACTAGGGCGCTGACCACGGTTTTGCCGACATCGGTGTCGGTGCCGCAGATCACTAGGCGTTGGTTGGCGCCAAGCGGTGTGTCTGTCATCGCTTCTGTCCTAGGAGCACCAGCACCTCCCAAACGATCGCCTGCTGCGGGCCCGGCCAGGCCCGCAGCAGGCGGCGGAGTTGTCCCGCATTGAGCTTGGGACTGCGGCTGGCCTGGGCGCCGATCGCCTTGATCTGTTGCAGGAACCAGAGACCGCCCCGGTTCGGACGGCTGAACCGCAGCACCTGAGCGTGATGCAACTGCAGCCGGTGCTGGGCGCAGTCGATCAGCCGTTGGGCGCAAGGGAGCTCCAGGGCGGTGCAGGGCACCCCTGCCTGGGCTGCGGCCTGGTGCCAGAGCGGGAAGCTGCCGGAGGTGGGGACCCCCAGGATCAGCCAGCCTCCAGGTTGGAGTTGCTCACACCAGGTCCCCAGCTGCTGTTCGGGTTGCTCCAGCCATTGCAGGGCGAAGCTCGAGGCCAGGGCCGCCGGTTGCTGCAGGCTCGCCGGCAGGCCCTGATTGAGATCCCAGTGGATCAGCGCAGCGTTCTCACCAGCACCCTGCTCGAGGAGGGCGCTGCAGGCGTCGATCCGTAGCCAGGGGCCTTGGCCGAGGGCCGCCTCCAGGGAGCGACTCAGCAGCCCACTGCCTGCCCCCAGATCAGCCAGGGGACCGGGGGGGAATCGCACCCCCTGGCGGGCAGTGAGGCCGGCGAGCCGTTGGGCGACAGCGGCCTGAAGGCGCGCCCGGCTGGGGTACAGGCGGGCCCCCTCGCTGAAGCAGCCGCGGACGGCCTCGCTGAAACCCTCTGCCGGCGGTTCAGGCCTGGACATCGGCAATCCAATCGAGCACGGCGTCCGGCAAGGCCGGATCGATCAGGGAGTGCCCCAGGTCGTCGCGTGTCCAGACCGTGGCCTGGGGCAGGGCTTGCTGCAGTTCCAGGCGACTCCTGGCCGTCACGATCTGGTCCTGGCCAGCCTGGACCAGCAGCACGGGGATTCCGCTGGGGAAGCCCGCTGGGAGAGCGCTGGTGGCCCCCAGGTGCTCGAGGTCCTCGAGCAGTCGTTCCCGGCCCGCATCGCTGATTCCCTGTTCCAGGGGGCCAGCGGGCAGCAGCGACCTGGATTGCGGTGCAGCGGCTTGCCGCAGGAAGTCCCGCAGTTGCTCCTGCTCCTCTCCGAGCTTGATCCTGCGCCCCATGGCCCGCAGGGCCGCACTGATGGCCCGCCCCTCTCGGCCTTCCGGGACAAAGCGGGTGAAGCTCGCCAGCAGTACAGCCGCTGTGGCTCCCTGCCAGAGGTCCTCGTTCAGCAGGTGCGGGCCGAAGGAATGGGCCAGGACAACGCGCCGCTGGGCGCTGGTCTCCCAGCGGGGTTGCAGGGGGGATTCCTGGCCATAGCCCCGTTCCCCGCAGTCCATGGACCAACCCCGCGCCGCAGCGCCCTCCGCCCAGGGAGCCCAGCTGCGGTGGTCCCCAGCCCAGCCATGCATGCCGATGAGCTGGATCGCGCTCATGGTTCCCCCAGAGCCTCAATCAACCGGTCCAAAGTCCCGGCGGGGCAATCGTGCCGAAGCACGAGCCGCAGCCGTGCCGTTCCCACAGGGACGGTCGGGGGGCGGATCGCCACGCTCAGCAGTCCTGCCTGCTCCAGTTGCTGCTGCAGTGCCAAGGCGCGGTGATCGTCCCCCACCAGCAGCGGCAGGATCGGCCCGCTCCCGCAGGGCCTCGGCCAGCCCGCTGCCTCGAGGGCGTCACGCCAGCGCTGGGCCCGCTGCAGCAGGGCCAGGCGCTCGGGTTCCCGCTCCTGAATCGCAGTAAGACCGGCGGCGGCCGCCGCCACGAGCGGTGGCGCCAGGGCCGTGCTGTAGCGGAACGGCCCGGAGTGCTGCAGCAACCAGTCCCCCACCGTGGCATTCCCCGCCAGAAAGGCTCCGCCACTGCCAAAGGCCTTGCCGAAGGTGCCGCTGATCAGGCTGATGTCCTGGATGCCGTAGCCCAGGCCTCGGCCCCCCTCCCCCAGCACCCCAAGGGCGTGGGCCTCATCCAGCAGCAGGGCCGCGCCATGGCCGCGGCAGAGCTCGGCTAAGGCGGCGACATCGGGGGAGCTGCCCTCCATCGAAAACAGGCTTTCACTGAGCACCAGCAGCCGGCGTTGGGGGGCATCGCGGCGGGCGCGCTGCAGCTGCGCCTCCAGGTCACTGAGGTCGTTGTGCTGAAAGCGCCGCAGCTTGGCCCCCGTCGCTTGGATCCCCACCAGCAGCGAGTGGTGAATCAACCGATCGGCCAGCACCCAGGTGTGCCGGTCCGCCAGGGCCTGAACCGCAGCAATGTTCGCCTGAAATCCGCTGGGATAGAGCAGGACCCGCTCGCGCCCCAGCCAGGTGCCCAGGGCCCGCTCGAGGGTCCCGTGCAGGGGACGTGTTCCGCTGATCAGCCGAGAGGCCCCAGCCCCTACCCCTTCGCTCTGGATGGCTTCAGTCGCTGCACGCTGGAGGGCCGGATCGCGGCTCAGCCCCAGGTAGTCGTTGCTGGCGAGATCCAGCAGGGGAGATCCCTCTGCGACAAAGGCGGCCTGGCCCGCCGGCTGCAGGCTGCGCAGACGGCGGCGGCGTTCCGGAGCCAGGGCGGCCAGATCGGCGGCCAGGGGTGCCAATGGATCGGCTGCCTCCATCGCCCCAGCTGCGCCCTCGGGTGAATGCCCTCAGTTTGCCCGTTTGGCTGGAGCCCATAGGATCTACTAATGCCCAGTAGCGCTTCGGTCCCCGGCACCCCGGCCCAGTCCACGGACGTGCCGCCCCTGGAGCAACTCTTCCCCTTCAGCCTCGATGACTTTCAGCTGGAGGCGATTGAAGCCCTGAATCAGGGCCATTCGGTGGTGGTCAGCGCCCCCACCGGATCGGGCAAGACCTTGATCGGTGAGTACGCGATCCATCGCGCCCTGGCCCACGGTCAGAAGGTCTTCTACACAACGCCGCTCAAGGCCCTCTCGAACCAAAAACTGAGGGATTTCCGCGAGCAGTTCGGGGCCGAGCGCGTCGGCCTGATGACTGGCGACCTCACCGTGAACCGGGAGGCCTCGATCGTGGTCATGACCACGGAGATCTTCCGGAACATGCTCTACGCCGAGGCCGAGCAGGGGGATGACCCCTTGGCCGACGTGGAGGCCGTGGTGCTCGATGAGTGCCACTACATGAATGACTCCCAGCGCGGCACGGTCTGGGAGGAGTCGATCATTCACTGCCCCCCGGTGGTGCAGCTGGTGGCCCTCTCGGCGACGGTGGCCAACGCCGGGCAGCTCACCGACTGGATTGAGCAGGTCCATGGGCCGACCCGCTTGGTGATGAGCGACTTCCGGCCGGTGCCGCTGCAGTTCAGTTTTTGCAGTGCCAAGGGCCTGCATCCCCTGCTCAACGACGAGGGCACGGGCCTCCACCCCAACTGCAAGGTCTGGCGTGCCCCCAAGGGGGGGCGTAACCGCCGCGGGCCCAAAACCCCGAGGCCGCCGCAGCCGGAGGCGCCACCGCTGGGCTTCGTCGTGGCCCAGATGGCGGAGCGGGAGATGCTGCCGGCCATCTATTTCATCTTCAGCAGACGCGGCTGCGACAAGGCCGTTCGTGACCTGGGCAAGGTCTGCCTGGTCAGCCCCCAGGAGCAGGCCCGCATTCAGGCGCGCCTGGATGTCTTCATGGCGGCCACCCCCGAAGCCGTACGCGATGGCGGCCATGACGATGCCCTGCTGCGGGGGATCGCGGCCCACCACGCCGGGGTGTTGCCGGCTTGGAAGGAACTGATCGAGGAGCTCTTCCAGCAGGGGCTGGTGAAGGTGGTGTTTGCCACCGAGACCCTGGCGGCCGGCATCAACATGCCCGCCCGCAGCACCGTGATTTCAGCCCTCTCCAAGCGCACGGAGCGGGGCCACCGCCCCCTGATGGGCAGCGAGTTCCTGCAGATGGCCGGCCGGGCGGGTCGCCGTGGACTGGATTCCCAGGGCTACGTCGTCACCGTGCAGAGCCGCTTTGAGGGTGTCCGGGAGGCGGGGCAGCTGGCCACCAGCCCGGCTGACCCGCTGGTGAGTCAGTTCACCCCGAGCTACGGCATGGTCCTGAACCTGCTGCAGCGCTATGAGCTCTCCAAGGCCAAGGAGTTGGTGGAGCGCAGCTTCGGTCGCTACCTGGCGACCCTCGATCTCACGGAGGACGAGGCCCGCATCAGTGAGCTGCGCGAGCAGTTGGGGGACCTCAGCGGCACCGTTCAGGAGGTTGATTGGGAGGACTTTGAGGACTATGAGAAGCAGCGCGGCCGCCTGCGGGAAGAGCGCCGACTGCTGCGGATCCTGCAGCAGCAGGCCGAGGAAACCCTGGCCCATGAACTCACCTTGGCCCTGCGTTTTGCCAGCGAGGGAACGCTGGTGAGCCTGAAGGCTCCGGTTCTGCGGGGCCGGGTCACACCGGCGGTGATCGTTGAGAAGCAACAGGGCTCAGGTCAGTTCCCGCTGCTGTGCTGCCTCACCGACGAGAACGTTTGGGTGCTGGTGCCCTGCAGTGCAGTGGTCAGCCTCCATGCCGAGCTCACCTGCCTTCAGGTCAAGGATGTGGCCGTTCCCGAGCTGCACCGCCCCGGCGAGCTGCGCCATGGCGATCAGGCCAGCGGTGGCCTGGCCTTGGCCGTCGGACACATGGCCCGGCGCCACGACATGGTCACGCCCCAGTACGACCTGGCCGGTGAGGTTCAGGCCCAGGCCCATCTGGTGCGTGAGCTGGAGCTGGCCCTGGAATTGCATCCGGCCCACGGCGCCGGCGACCGCAAGAAGCTGCGCAAGCAGCGCTTCCGCATGGAGGAGTTGGAGGCGGAGATTGCCGAGCGCCAGCGCGTGCTGCACTTCCGCGCCAATCGCCACTGGGAAACCTTCCTGGCATTGATCGAGATCCTGCGCTTCTTCGGCTGCCTCGAGGGGGACGAGGGCCTGGATCCGAGCGAAGTGGGCCGCACCGTGGCCGCCCTGCGGGGGGACAACGAGCTCTGGCTGGGATTGGCGCTGATGAGCGGTCACCTCGATGAGCTGGATCCCGCGGACCTCGCCGCCGTGCTGGAGGCGATCTCAACGGAGGTGAATCGCCCGGATCTCTGGAGTGGCTATCCACCGCCGCCAGCGGCCGATGAGGCGATGCATGACCTGCGCGGCATTCGCCGCGAACTGCAGCGGCAACAGGAGGCCGGCAAGGTCGTGATGCCGGTCTGGTTTGAAGGGGAGCTGATGGGCTTGGTCCATGCCTGGGCCAAGGGCGTCAGCTGGAGCGACCTGATCGCGAACACCTCGTTGGATGAGGGCGATGTGGTGCGGATCATGCGCCGCACCGTCGATCTTCTGGCGCAGATCCCCTACTGCGAAGCCATCAGCGAGCAGTTGCGCACCAACGCTCGGGCGGCCCTCAAGGCGATCAACCGCTTCCCTGTGCGGGAGCCGATCGATGGCGGCCAGGCTTCAGGGGAGGACTCCAATCCCGCCACCGCCCGCCAGGCCGATCCTTCGGCGCTTAATCCCGCGGCCTAAGCACCAGCCAGACGATCAGCAGCAATCCGGCCGTACTGCCCACGGTGTACAGCCAGTCGGCGTAGGGCGTCCAGAAGAGGGCAAGGGGCATGGGTAGCGTGAGCGCGTGATGAATCCGTCCCGCATCCGCATCCTGGCGGTGGGCAAGTTGCGCAAGAGCTGGGTGCTCGAGGGAGCCTCCACCTTCCTCAAGCGCCTGCCGGGATTGCAGGTCCTGGAGCTCCGCGATGCCGGCATGGCCAAGGAGGCCGAAGCGATCCTGGCGGCCCTGAAGCCCGACGAGCGCTTGGTGATCCTCACCGAGGAAGGCCAGACCTTGGACTCGGTGGCTCTGGCCCAGCGTCTCGAGGGCTCGGGGTCAGAGCGCTTGGCCTTTGTGATCGGCGGCGCTGAGGGCATTGACCCGGCCTTGAAGGCCCGCGCCAGCTGGCGCCTGAGCCTCTCGCCGATGACCTTCCCCCATGAACTGGCCCGGTTATTGCTGCTGGAGCAGCTCTACCGGGCGATGACCATTCAGCAGGGCGGGCCGTATCACAAGCCCTGAATCAGATCGCGAGGCGCTTCCAGATCACATCCAGGTTGGCCTGGTGCAGATCGGTGGAGAAGCACTCCGCCAGCTGCTCGGCAGTGAGGCGTGAGGTCACCTCGCCATCGGCCTCCAGGTTGGCCCGGAAGTTGCCGCCCTCGGTGTTCCAGGCGGTGTGGGCGTTGCGCTGCACGATCCGGTAGGCGTCTTCGCGGCTGATGCCGGCTTCCACCAGGGCCAGCAGCACCCGCTGGCTGAAGACCACGCCGCCGTAGACGTTCATGTTGCGGGCCATGTTGCCGGGGTAGACCCCGAGACCCTTCACCACGGAGGTCATCTCCCGCAGCATGAAGTGGAGGGTGACCGAGCAGTCGGGCAGCATCATGCGCTCCACGGAGCTGTGGCTGATGTCCCGCTCGTGCCAGAGGGCGCAGTTCTCCAGCGCTGCCACGACGTAGCTGCGCAGCACCCGGGCCAGGCCACTGATCCGTTCGCTGCGGATTGGGTTGCGCTTGTGGGGCATGGCGGAGCTGCCCTTCTGTCCCTTGGCGAAGTTCTCCTCGACCTCCAGCACGTCGGTGCGCTGCAGGTTGCGGATCTCGGTGGAGAAGCGCTCGAGGGCGGCACCCACCAGGGCCAGGGTCTGGATGTACTCCGCGTGGCGATCGCGGGAGATCACCTGGGTGCTGGCGGTGTCGGGCACCAGGCCGAGCTTGGCGCAGGCGATCTCCTCCACCCGGGGGTCGGTGTTGGCGTAGGTGCCCATGGCACCGGAGATCTGGCCGACGCTGACGGCGGTTTCCAGGTGCTCCAGGCGCTGCTGGTTGCGCACCACTTCGGCGAGCCAGCCAGCCACCTTGAAGCCGAAGGTGATGGGTTCACCGTGGATGGCGTGGGAGCGGCCGATCATCACCGTGGCCTTGTGCTCGCGCGCGAGGGCCCGCAGGGCGTCCGCGAGCAAGTCCAGCTCCTGGCGCAGCAGCTTGACGGAGGCCTTCATCTGCAGGGCCACACCGGTGTCGAGGACATCGGAGCTGGTCATGCCCACGTGGATGTGGCGACCGGCGTCACCCACGTGCTCGTTGACGTTGGTCAGAAAGGCGATGACGTCGTGACGGACCTCGGCTTCGATCTCGAGGATCCGCTCGACGCTGAAGCTGGCTTTCTCTTTGATCGTCGCGACGGCCTCAGCCGGGACGCGTCCCAGTTCGCAGTTGGCCTCGGTGGCTGCAATCTCCACGTCCAGCCAGCTCTGGAACTTGGCCTGCTCGCTCCAGATAGCGCCCATCTCGGGCAGGGTGTAACGCTCGATCAAGGCCGCGCCTGGCTCACATCAAGACCAATGTATGGAATGGCCTTTCGGGGCCCTAGGCGACGCTGGTGAGCTTGTGGTGCTCCACCTCCCACTGCACCAGTGGGCCCCAAGCCTGTTGTTGAACCCAGCAGCGCCCTCCACGGCAGCGCAGCACTTGGAAGGGGGGCAGGTCCGATGGCTGATTGCGCAGCTTCACGAAGCTGCCGGGTTGCAGCAGTTCAACCACCTTCGCGCTGTGGGGTTTGGGAGTGCGGGCCACGGTGGTACCCCTTGGTTTGGAACATCCTCAGGAGTGTTCCCAGGGAAACCCATTCAGCACCGGTTTTTATTCGGTTTCGCTTCGAGCTTTGTGATTAAACGGGCGTACGGCACGATGCAGAGGTGCTGGGCCGCTGCCCGATGGGTCGAAAGCGACGCTTGGATCTGCAGCTGGTGGAGCTGGGTCTGGTCACCTCCCGTCAGCAGGCGCAGCAGTTGATCCGTGCCGGCAAGGTCCGCAGCGGTGATCGCATCCTGGATAAGCCTGGACTTGAGGTGCTGCCGGAGCTGGAGCTGCAGGTGGAGCAGCCCCAACGGTTTGTCTCCCGGGGTGGCGAGAAGCTGATGGCGGCCGTTGAGGCCTTCCCCTTAGGCCTGGATCAGCGCGTCTGCCTGGATGGTGGGATCTCCACCGGTGGCTTCACCGATTGCCTGCTGCAGCACGGGGCATCCCGGGTCTATGGCGTGGATGTGGGCTACGGCCAAACAGCCTGGAGCCTGCGCACCGACGAGCGCCTGGTGCTGAAGGAGCGCACCAACCTGCGCCACCTGCAGCCGGAGGATCTCTATGGCGGCGATGACCCCTGGCCTGATCTGGCCGTGGCGGACGTCTCGTTTATTCGCTTGGGCTTGGTGCTGCCGGCCTTGGGCCGCCTGCTCAAGGGCGAGCGCCGCGAGGCGGTGCTGTTGGTCAAACCTCAGTTTGAGGTCGGGAAAGAGCGGGTCGGGAAGGGGGGAGTGGTGCGAGACCCCCTGGCCCATGCCGACGCCATTGCGGGGGTGATCGCTGCGGCGGAGCGCGAGGGCTGGCGCGCTTGTGGGGTGGTGGCGTCTCCGATTACCGGGCCCGCGGGCAACCACGAATATCTGCTCTGGTTGCGTTCAGGGGACTGGAGCGAGCAAGAGAAAACCTCCGAAGTGCCCCCCACAGAGGAACACATTCGGAGGTTGGTGGAGCTGACCTTGGCCAGCTAGCTCAGATCGCGCTGTTGTCCTTGTCGCCGGTGCGGATCCGGACCACAGACTCCACGGGGCTGATGAAGATCTTGCCGTCGCCGATCTCGCCGGTGCGGGCGGCGTCTTGGATGGCATTCACCACGGTGTCGACGCGGGCGTCATCCACCACGATTTCCAGCTTGAGCTTCTGCAGGAACTCCACGGTGAACTCAGAACCGCGGTAGCGCTCGACTTGGCCCTTCTGGCGACCAAAGCCGCGAACCTCGCTGACGGTCATGCCGACGATGCCGGCGTTGACCAGGGCCAGCTTCACGTCTTCGAGCTTGAAGGGGCGAATGATGGCCTCGATTTTTTTCATGGCTCAGGGCTGGAGATGGGGGAATTCTCTCAGGAAAATCCGGCGAGGAAAGGTCTTTGCGGACCTTCTGAAGCCATTAGGGCGCAGTCTTTCGGCGGGCGATGTGACCGTTGATACCGCCTTGGTTGAAGGGCCGCGATGCGTAGCATCCGAAGTCAGGACGAGCGCTTGGATGACTGCGACCGCAACAACCCGTACCCCCCTCTACGGAGAGCGCGCCATTGCCGAGGCGGAGCTGATCTGTTTCGACAACCCCCGGCCTGAGCGCCCCTACGAGGTGTCGATCACCCTGCCGGAATTCACCTGCAAGTGCCCGTTCTCGGGTTACCCCGATTTCGCCACCCTGCGCCTGATCTATCAACCCGGTCCCCGGGTGATGGAGCTCAAGGCGATCAAGCTCTACGTCAACAGCTACCGCGATCAGTCGATCTCCCATGAGGAGGTGACCAACCGCATCCTCGATGACTTCGTCGCGGCCTGCGCTCCGGTCTGGATGCAACTGGAGGCCGATTTCAATCCCCGCGGCAATGTCCACACGGTGATTCGGGCCTGCCACGGCACCCGTCAGCCCTGCTGAACCTCCGCGATCAGCAGCGGCAATTCATTGGCCAGGGCCGTCAGGTTGCGGTTGCAGAGACCGGCAACGTGGAGCTTCTGGCCACCGGCCTCGGCGATCGCCCAGATCTGACGGGTTGCGATCAGGCTGAGGGCACCGCCGGCCAGGGCGATGGCAAATCCGCCGTAGACCAGGGGCACCCCGGGGTCCCGTTTGAGCAGGATGCCGCTGGCTGGGACCACACCGGCCACCCGCAGCGGAATTCCCTCGACCTCAGCGGCGTCCCCCCCGGGGATCAGGGTGGCCAGGATTTCAGCGTCGGCGGAGTAGGCCGTCACCGGACCTTCCTCACTGGAGAGAGCCAGAAGCACCGGGTTGCTGCCATCGGGCCGGGTGGGTAGGACGATCCCCCAGACCTGTTCTCCGAGCTGGGGAAAGCTTTGAAGCGGCAGCTCCAGGATTGGGCTCTTCCCGAGTTGCACCTTGATGGCGGAGAGGGCCCAGTCCGCCTGATACAGGGTCATGCCGCGGTAACGCAGCGGATGGTTGACGCTGATCTCCGCCTGGGAGACCTCCTGGCCTTGGCTTGGGGTCAAGGTCAACTGGGAGCGGAATTGTTCCGGGCGTCCCGCCGGGTCCCGCTCCACGCCGAAGCGCTCCAAGCTGACGCTGACCTGGGTTTCACCGCGGCTGTTCAGCAGCTCCAGCTCGTTGCCAGGGGCGAGAAACCGCTCCAGACGTTGGCCGCCGAGGGATCCCCAGGCGGCCCCCACCATCAGGACCACCAGACCGGCGTGAACAAGCAGTGGGCCGACCCGTCCCAATACGCCTTTGCGGGCCGCCAGGCGATCCCCCTGGGGTTGGAGTTCCCAGCCACGGCTCTGAAGCAAGGTCTCAAGCCGCGTCAGGCTGGCCTTGGGGTCGGGAACGGCGATGGTCTCCGCCAGGGTGAGCTTGCTGAGCTGACGGGGGGTTTGGTAGTCGATCCAGCGCAGGGCGGCCTGTAGGGCCGGCCACTGGCGACGCCAGCTGCAGAGGATCAGGGCGAGCCCGAGCCAGGCCAGCAGGGCGAGGAACCAGCTGCTCGAATACACATGATCCAGCTGCAGCGAGAGGATCGCGTCACCATTGAGCAGTCCCAGCCAGGGTTCTGGGTCATAGACGCGGTGGTACAGCGCGGCGGCTTCCTTCTGCGGCACAAAGGTCCCCAGTCCGCTGGCCGCGGCGATCAGGATCAACAGGCCAATGGCCACCCGCAGGTCAGAGATCCAGGCGATCAGTCGCTTCATCGGTGGGGTGGAAGGAAAGCTGGGTTTAGGTCCAGCGGGCCAGCAGGGTCAGGCAGCCGGTCAGAAGGAGCACGGCCCCGCTGATGGGCGGTACCCATTGCCCGAGGGAGCGCAGGGCCAGGAGTCGGGGAGCCCAGGCCGCAGCGGTGCCCGCCAGCAGCAGAGGCATCACCTGCCCAGCGGCGAAGGCGGTCAGCAGGAGGGCGCCGGTCAGGGGGGTCCCGGACTGGGCGATCCAGGCCAGCAGGACCGCCAGCACAGGGGTGGTGCAGGGGGAGGCCGCCAGGCCAAAGGCCAGGCCTGCGGCCAGTGGGGCCAGGGCGGGTGGCACCCGCTGCCGCCACTGCTCCGGATCGGGCCCCGCCGGCAGCTGCAGGGGCACCAGGCCCAGCAGGTTCAGACCCATCACCACCGCCAGGAGGGCCACCAGGGTCGGCACAACACCAGGGACCTGGCCATAGATGCGGCCTAGGGCGCCGCTACCCAGGCCCAGGAGAACCAGGGAGCCGACGATGCCGCTGCAAAAACTGAGGCTGCGGGCCCAGGGCCGCTGGCCACCGCGGTCAAATCCCGCCAGGTAAGCCAGCGTCACAGGCAGCAGCGAGAGGGAGCAGGGGCCCAGGCTGGTGATCAAACCGCCAGCAAACACCAGCCCCACGGTCAGGGGCCCTGGATGGGCCAGGGAACTGCTCAGCAGCTGCTCACCACTGCGGGCCCAATCCGCTAGGGCCTGAGCCAGCATCAAACGGTACGCAGCGCGAGGGGTCAGCCTATCGGCATGCTCTGCCGCTTGGCTTGGATCCGGCGGTTGCGGTGGGGCTTGCCGGGCTCCAGGCCGGCCCCCTCCAGGGAGCAGCGCAGCAGGAGGCCTGCGGTGAGCAGGCTGGAGAGGAGGGAGTTGCCGCCGTAGCTGATCATCGGCAGCGGTAATCCCGTGGTGGGCATGGCACCACTGGCCACGGCGATGTTCAAGATCGACTGGCCCACCAGCAGGGTGGTGCAGCCGATGGCCACCAGCCGCTGTTGGTTGCTTCTGCAGCTCAGGGCAATGCGCAGGCCGACAAAGCCAAAGAGCAGCAGGAAGACCAGCAGCAGCAGGGATCCGACGTAGCCGAACTCCTCAGCGAAGACCGCGAAGATGAAGTCGGTGGTCTGGATCGGGAGGTACTGCAGCTTCTGTGTGGACAGGCCATAGCCCTCACCCCAGAGACCACCGGAGCCGATGGCCAAGAGGCTCTGAACCAGCTGATAGCCATCCCCCTGGGCATCTTTCCAAGGGTTGAGGAAGGAGGTGACGCGAATGCGCTGGTATTCGTTGATCGAGATGCTTCCAACCGCCACCGCCAGGCCAGCGCCGGCGGTGCCGAGCATGGCCCAAAGCGGCAGACCCGACCCGAGTGCCATCAGCCAGAGCAGGATCCCGCAGAGGGAGGCGGTACTCAGGTTTGGCTGTTTGAGGATCAGTCCGAGGGTCACCACAAAGACCCCGAGCCAGAGCACCTTTTGATCGATGGAAATGCGTCTCCAATGGGAGAACAGGGCAGCTCCCTGGAGGACGAGAAAGGGCTTGATCAGTTCGGTCGGCTGGATCTGAATCGGGCCGATCACCAGCCAACGGCTGGCGCCATTCACCGTGCTGCCGATCACCAGGGTGAGGGCGACGAGAACGCTTCCGGCCAGTAGGGCTGGACCGGCCATGCGCAGCCAGCGCCTGAGGTTGATGCTGATGCCGGCATAGAGCAGGCCCCAGCTCACCAGCATCCAGATGGCCTGGCGCTTGAGGTAGTAGCTGGCATCCCCCATCTCCCGGGCGGCGACCCACCAACTGGCGGATCCCAGGACAGCCAGGCCCAGGAGGCACCAGATCGCGATCATCCCGAGGAGCAAGCGTGCCTCTGCGGGCCAGTGCTCAAACGGCACGGGGAGCCACGGTCGCTTAGCGGGCAAGGGGGTGCGGAAATCAGACACTGACTATCCCGTATTTCTCTGGCGCTTGCCAACAAAAAAGCCCGGCAGTGCCGGGCTTTTGAAGAAGGTTTCGGCCTGAAGGAATCAGTTGCCCAGGTTCACCTGACGGCGACCAGCAACGAGTTCAACTTTCAGGATTTTGCCCCCTTGCTTCATGATCCGCTGCTGTTCAGCGAACCAGCTTTCATAGGGCACCCACTTGGTGAAGAAGGTGTTCTGCAGCTCGCGCTGGGAACGGGTCTTCTCCGGGCAGGGAATGCAAGCTGTGATTTTGAAGAGGCGCATGGATTGATCCGCAGGTTTGCCGAAGGCAGGGATCAGTTACCCAGGCCGGAGCTGATGTAGTCGAAGTACACGCCCATTTCACGACCAGCGTCGGGGCCAACCAGGGAAGCGGTCACTTCCTTCATGGCCTGGATGGACTGGACGGTTGCGCCGATGGGCACACCCAGGGAGTTGTAGGTCTCCTTGAGGCCGTTCAGAACGCGCTCGTCGAGGATCGAGGTGTCACCGGCCAGCATGGCGTAGGTGGCGTAGCGCAGGTAGTA
>NZ_JAFMFX010000101.1:0-3959 GCF_017855895.1 Vulcanococcus sp. CPBay_Sum15L08_68
ACCAGGCCGATCATCACGAAGCCGGCCTGACCGATGGAGCTGTAGGCCAGCATCCGCTTCATCGAGGTCTGGGCCAGGGCGACGACGTTGCCCAGGACCATGCTCAAGATGGCCAAGACGGTGAAGAGAAGCTTCCACTGGGCCTCGAAGGGCTCAAAGCAACCCACCAGGATCCTCAGGGCCAGGGCAAAGCCAGCGGCTTTGGAGCCGACCGAGAGAAAGGCCACCACTGGGGTTGGCGAGCCTTCATAGACGTCAGGGGTCCACTGGTGGAAGGGCACCGCTGCGATCTTGAACGCGACGGTGGCCAAAACGAACACCAAGGCCAGGGCTGCCACCGGCGAAGCGCTGGTTTGCAGTGCAATGCCGACGGCCTCCAGGCTGGTGCTGCCGCCGGTCAAGCCGTAGAGCAGGGAGGCGCCATAGAGGAACACCGCAGCAGCGGCGGACCCCACCAGCAGATATTTCAGTGCGGCTTCGGAGCTGCGGGCATCGCGCTTCATGTAGCCCGACAGCAGATAGCTCGCGACCGAGAGGGTCTCGAGGGACACAAAGATGCTGACCAGGTCGGTGGACCCGCAAAGCAGCATCGCGCCAAGGGTGGCCGCCAACAGGATCGAGGCGTATTCACCAACGGGGGTGCCCGCCCGCTCGACGTAGCGCCAGCTGATTAAGAGGGAGACCAGGGTTGAGGCGGCGACCACGGCGCGAAAGGCAATGGCCAGGTTGTCGGCCAGGAAGGAGCCGAGGAAGGAGGGTTCAAGCGGTGCTGCGTCCCATTGCAGGGCGAGCAGGACCAGGGCGCTGCCCAGTCCGAGATAAGAAAAGAGGGGGACCCACCGTGCAGCTGCTTTTTCCCCCGCCAGGTCCACCAGCAGGCAGGCCAGCATCGCGAGCAGGACTGCACCCTCCGGTGCAATGGCTCCTGCATTGAGCTGCAGCGATGTGATGCCACTCACCAGGGGAGCAGCCGCAGTGGAAACGGTCTCGGCGGCAGCCAGGAGAGAGAGCACAGCTGTTGGATCACGCCCGTTGGGCTGGACTGTAGCCGCGCTGGCGTCGTCCTTCGGACTTTCTCGCCGGGGTTGACCGCCGGTGCGATAAAGAGGGAAGCGGTTCACCGCCTGCCTGTGGCGCACACCCTCGTCATCGTTGAAAGCCCCACCAAGGCCCGCACCATCCGCGGGTTCTTGCCGAAGGACTTCAAGGTTGAGGCCTCGATGGGGCACGTGCGCGACTTGCCCAACAACGCGAGCGAGATCCCCGCTGCCCACAAGGGCGAGAAGTGGGCCAATCTCGGCGTGAACACCACCAACGACTTCGAGCCGCTCTACGTGGTGCCGAAGGACAAAAAGAAGGTGGTCAAGGAACTCAAGGACGCCCTCAAGGGCGCCGATCAACTCCTACTGGCGACCGACGAAGACCGGGAAGGGGAATCGATCAGCTGGCACCTGCTGCAGCTGCTCAACCCGAAGGTGCCGGTGAAGCGGATGGTCTTCCACGAGATCACCAAGGAGGCCATCGGTCGCGCCCTGGAGCAGACCCGAGAGCTCGATATGGAGCTCGTCCATGCCCAGGAAACCCGGCGGATCCTCGATCGCCTGGTGGGTTACACCCTCTCCCCGCTGCTCTGGAAGAAGGTCGCCTGGGGCCTGAGCGCCGGACGGGTCCAGTCCGTGGCCGTGCGGCTGCTGGTGCAACGGGAACGGGCCCGCCGTGCCTTCAAGAGCGGCAGCTATTGGGATCTCAAAGCCCAGCTGGCTCAAGGCAGTTCCCCCTTTGACGCCAAGCTCACCCACCTCAAGGGCGAGCGCATTGCCGGTGGTTCCGATTTCGACGAAAACACCGGTGGACTGAAGGCCGGCAGCAAGGTTCGTTTGCTCAGCGAGGCCGATGCCCGCAGCCTGCGCGAGGCCGTCTTGGCTGCGCCCTGGCGGGTGTCGTCCGTGGAGGAAAAGCCCTCCACCCGCAAGCCGGTGGCCCCCTTCACCACCAGCACCCTGCAGCAGGAAGCGAACCGCAAGCTGCGTCTCTCGGCCCGCGAGACCATGCGCACGGCCCAGGGGCTCTACGAGCGGGGCTTCATCACGTACATGCGCACCGACTCGGTGCATCTCAGTGACCAGGCCATCAATGCGGCCCGCAACTGTGTCGCCGATAAATACGGCAAGGACTACCTGAGCGGCTCACCCCGTCAGTTCTCCACCAAGGCCCGCAACGCCCAGGAGGCCCACGAGGCGATTCGCCCCGCCGGTGAGAGCTTCCGTGATCCCTCCACCACTGGCTTGGACGGCCGGGACCTGGCCCTCTACGAGCTGATCTGGAAACGCACCGTCGCCTCCCAGATGGCGGAAGCCCGCCTGACCATGCTCAGCGTTGAGTTGGAGGTGGATGGCGGCAGCCTCGGACCCGCCAGCTTCAAGGCCAACGGCAAGCGCATCGATTTCCCCGGTTTCTTCCGCGCCTACGTCGAGGGAAGCGATGACCCCGATGCGGCGCTGGAAGGCCAGGAAGTCCTGCTGCCAAGCCTGAAGAGCGGCGATAGCCCCAGCTGCAAAGGCGTGGAGGCGCTGGGCCACCAAACCCAGCCCCCCGCTCGCTACAGCGAAGCGGCCCTGGTGAAGATGCTCGAGAAGGAGGGCATCGGTCGCCCCTCCACCTACGCCTCGATCATCGGCACGATCGTCGACCGCGGCTACGCGACCCTGCAGAGCAATGCCCTGACCCCGAGCTTCACGGCCTTCGCTGTGACGGCCCTGCTGGAGGAGCATTTCCCCGATTTGGTGGACACCAGCTTCACGGCTCGGATGGAGGGCACCCTCGATGACATCTCCACCGGGAAGGTGCAGTGGCTCCCTTACCTGGAGAGCTTCTACAAGGGTGATCAGGGGCTCGAGACCCAGGTTCAGCAGCGGGAAGGGGATATCGACCCCACCGCCTCCCGCACCATTGCCCTGGAGGGGCTGCCCTGTGTGGTTCGGATTGGTCGCTTTGGGGCCTATCTGGAAACCAAGCGCGTGGCCGACGACGGCAGCGAAGAGCTCCTGAAGGCCACCCTCCCCAACGAGATCACTCCAGCGGATCTCGACGCGGACAAAGCGGAATTGATCCTCAAGCAGAAGGCCGATGGGCCCGAAGCGTTGGGTGAAGATCCCGAGACCGGAGATTTGGTCTATCTGCTGTTTGGCCAGTACGGGCCCTACGTGCAGCGCGGTCAGGTCAGTGACGAGAATCCCAAGCCCAAGCGGGCCTCCCTGCCCAAGGGCACCAAGCCCGAAGACCTGACCCTGGAGGACGCCCTGGGGCTGCTGCGTCTCCCCAGGCACCTGGGCGAACACCCCGATGGCGGCAAGGTCGAGGCCGGTCTGGGTCGGTTTGGCCCCTATGTCGTCCACCACAAGGGCAAGGGCGAGAAGGACTACCGCTCCCTCAAGGCTGAGGACGATGTCCTGATGGTGGGCCTCTCCCGTGCCCTCGAGTTGCTGGCGATGCCCAAGCGGGGTCGCGGCGGCCGCACGGCCCTGAAGGATCTCGGCACCCCTGAGGGCGGCGATGAAGCCATCCAGCTCTTTGATGGTCCCTATGGCCTGTACGTCAAGCAGGGCAAGGTGAACGCCTCGCTGCCGGAAGGAACAACAGCCGACACCATCACCCTTGAGCAGGCGGTGGAGTTGCTGGCGGCGAAGGCGGCCTCGGGCAAAGGCAAGGGCCGCAAGACCGCAGCGAAATCCACCACCGCCAAAAAACCAGCCGCCAAAAAGCCCGCGGCGAAAAAAGCGCCGGCCACCACCAAAACGGGTCGGCTTCGGGCTAGCGCAGTGAGGATCATCAAGGCGGCCGACAGCTGATGGCGCCACTGCGCTGGGGTTCGCTTGTGTTGCTCGCAGCGGCCTTGGCCGGCTGCCAGGGCACCCCCCTTGGCGACCAGCTGTCGCGGAGTTTTTCCAGTCCGCTCCCCG
>NZ_JAFMFX010000037.1:0-17271 GCF_017855895.1 Vulcanococcus sp. CPBay_Sum15L08_68
TCGGTGTTGCCGGTGTGGCGTCCATTCAGTGCCCATTCGGTGGCGCCGTGGCGCAACAGCCAAAGGTGCAAGGCGGCCATGGTTAATCAGGGACCAGTGGTGAGACCTGGCGGGCGGCGGCGGCAAAGCGCTGCGGGATCGCCGGGCAGCCCCCCCAATGCAGGTGTAGCCAGCTGGCATGGAGCTGGCCATCGCCCCAGCCTTCTCGGCGGGCCGGACTGCCCCAGCCCTCCAGCTGCCAAAGGCTTGAGTCCTCGGCATTCTCCGCGTCGAGCTGCCAGCGGTGAAACTCGTGCCCCCAGAGCGTCTCGCCTTGGCGCAGCACCAGTCCATCGCCCAGCGGGGAGGCTTGGCGATAGCCCAGGCTCAAGCTCCCGCGCCGCGCCTGAAAGGGCAGCAGATCCGCCATGGGATGCAGGACGCCCTGTTGGTCCTCCAGGCCGCGCCCGAGCAGCAGCAACCCTCCACATTCGGCGTAGATCGGGAGCCCCATGGCCCGCGCCTGCCGTAGGGCGCTGAGGCTGCGTTGGCTCGCACTCAAGCTGCCTGCATGCAGTTCCGGATAGCCCCCCGGCAGGATCACGCCACGGCAATCCGAAGGGAGGGGTTCATCCGCTAACGGCGACCAGGCCTCGACGGTTAATCCGTTCTGCTCCAGCAGCTCGATTGCTTCGGGGTAGCGGAAGTGAAAGGCGGCATCGCTGGCCAGGGCCACCTTGATCGGTGCCTCTGAAGGCCATCCCCCGGGTGGGGCTGGCGGTGGCGCGGGTTCGGCGGGGGGCGGCGCGCTTAGCAGCGGCCAGAGCTGCTCGAGGTCGAGATGCTCCTGGGCCAGTTCCGCCCAGGCCTCCAGTCGCGTCTGCACATCCTCCAGTTCATGGGCGGGCAGCAGACCCAGGTGCCTCGAGGGCAATTCCAGGCTGGTGTGCCGGGGCAGGGCCCCAAGCACCGGCATGGCGATCGAGGCCAGGGCCTCCCGCAGCAGGGCTTCGTGGCGGGCACTGCCCACCCCGTTGAGCACCACCCCGGCGATGCTCAGCTGCGGGTCGTGGTCCCGGAAGCCCCGCACCAGGGCGGCGAGGGAGCCGGCCTGCCGGCTGGCCTCCACCACCAGGACCACCGGGAGCTGCAACAGCGCAGCCACGTGGGCGGAACTCCCCTCGGCGGAGGGACCCTTGCCATCGAAGAGGCCCATCACCCCCTCCACCAGGCAGAGATCCCCTTGACTGCCGTGGCGCTGGAAGCTCTGCCGCAGCCAGTCTTCGCCGCAGAGCAGGGCGTCGAGGTTCCGGCAGGCCCGGCCACTGGCCAGGGACAACAGCTGGGGGTCCAGGTAGTCCGGCCCCACCTTGAAGGTCTGCAGGCTGAGGCCGCGGCGACGCGCCAGGGCGGCGAGGGCGAGGCTGACCAGGGTCTTGCCGCTGCCGCTGGCAGGAGCGGCAATCAGGCAGGGCATGGTGCGTCCTAACTGGGCAGCAGCTTGGCAGCCAGGGCGACGGCTGCGGCCATCAGGGGGTTGGTGCTGTCATGTCCTCCCCCCAGCAGGCGGGCCATTTCCATCTCCTCGCTTTCGTTCGGCAGGGGCACGACCTCCTCGGCCAGTTCCATCGAGGCGACGCCACCGGCCTCCAGACGCATGCAGCCTCCTGATTCCGAGCAGAGGATCACGCAGAGGGGCGAGCGGTTCGGCGGGGCGCAGATCAGGCGCAGGCCGACCAGGGCCCCGGGATGGACCTTGCTCATGCCGACTGGGACGGGCATCAGGCGGAACTGAACGCTTTGGCCATCGGAGCGCTGGAATTCAGCTCCGATCCCCCGCTCCGCTGGGCTTGATCCATCGATCCAGAAGCTGCTCACCAGGTGCCAGCCGAGCCGATCGGCAATCCAGGCGGCCAGCAGCAGTCCTTTGACCGGATGCTGCCCTTCGACATCGATATCCAGTTGAACCACCTGATCGAGGGCGCTCTGGCGGCTCGGGGGGTCAAAGACCATCGCCAGCGATTCCCGCCAGGTCCGCAGCCGCAGCCAGTTGAGGTCGTTGACGGCCTGGCCGAGGGCAATGCGCTGGGCCAGTAGATCGAGGCAGCGCCTGGGCTCGCCGATGGAGCTGTCCACCACCAAACGGCGCGGCACGGTTGCCAACCCTTCGAGGAGCTCGGGTGATTCATCCATGCTCCCGTTCCACCAGACCCAGCAGGGCAGGTCTGAGGGGATCAGCTCCTGGAGCATCGACAAGCCATGGGACATCGCTCCCATGCCACCCCGCAGGACCACCACATCACCGCAGGCATCGCTCGTGGTGCCGCGCTCTTCCGGCAGGGGGCAGTAGGCCGCCACCATCGACTGCAACTGCTGATCCGCCGCCAGGGTGGGGGCCAGGGTGATCAGGCGCCGGGGTTGGTGGGCGCTGATGGCACGGTCAACGAATTGCCCGCGTAGATCCTCGGCGCTGTGTTGGCCGGGCTCTTGCCCGAGGGCCCAGGCCACCTGGGGCGCGGTGGGAGCTGTACCGGTGGGAAGCCCCAGCTCGCTGCTCGCCCGCCGTGCGGCCTCCAGCAGTTGATCGTTGAGCAGTCCGCTCAGGGGACCATCCGCACGGCCGGTTCGAATCAGCTGCTGCTGCAGCCAGGAGGGCTCCCACACCACCAGGGTGAAGGTGGAGGCGCCGCTGGAGTCCTTGAGATGGTCACTCCAGAGCCGGTTGAGATAGTCCGGGACCTCCTGGGGAGCCATCTCGATGGGGGCCTGGAGGGTGAGTTGGGGAGCCATGGCAAGTGCTGAAGAACAGAACGTCGAAAAGCAGGAATTACGGGCGTCGCCACATCAGGCCGTCCTCGGCCAGGAGGGAATCGGAGGCGGCGGGACCCCAGGTCCGGGCTTCGTAGGGGTAGACCGGCAGGCGGGCTGGGGCGTCCTCAATCAGTTCCAGCAAGGGGGTGTAGAGCCTCCAGGCGGCCTCCACCTCATCACTGCGGGTGAAGAGGGTGGGATCGCCGAGCATGGCGTCGGCCAGAAGGCGGACATAGCCCTCATCGGAGGGCTCACCGAAGCTGTCCTCGTAGCTGAAGTGCATGTCCACCGGTCGGCTGCGCATGCCCGAGCCGGGTGCTTTGACGTCAAAGACAAAGCCAGCGCCTTCATCCGGTTGGATCCGCAGCACCAGTTGGTTGGCGGTCGGGGTGCCACCCGCCGCATCAAAGAGCTGCACGGGAGCCTTGCGGAAGGTCAGCACAACTTCTGAGAGGCGTTTGGGTAGACGTTTGCCCGTACGCAGGTAGAAGGGCACCCCTTGCCAGCGCCAGTTGTCGATGAACAGCTTCATCGCCACATAGGTTTCGGTGGTGCTGTCGGGATTCACCCCCGGTTCCTCCCGGTAGCCCGCTAGGGGACTGGCCGGACTGCCGCCGCGGCTGTATTGCCCGCGCACGCAGCATTTCCAGGGCTCGTCTTCATTGGCGAGCCGGGCGGCCTGCAGCACCTTGGCTTTCTCGTTGCGAATGGCCTCCGGGTCGAAGTGCCCGGGCGCTTCCATGGCGGTGAGGGCCAGCATTTGGGTGAGGTGGTTCTGCACCATGTCCCGCAGGGCACCACTGGTTTCGTAGTACCCGGCCCGCTCTTCCACGCCGACGGTTTCCGCCGCTGTGATCTGGACGCTGGAGATGTAATTCCGGTTCCAGATCGGCTCAAAGATGGCGTTGGCGAAGCGCAACACCAGGATGTTCTGGACGGTCTCTTTGCCCAGGTAGTGGTCGATTCGGAAGATCTGGGATTCCTTGCCGCAGCTTTGGACGATGCGGTTCAGGGTTTGGGCGCTGCTGTAGTCCGTGCCAAAGGGTTTCTCGATCACCACCCGGCTTCGGCCGGGATCCTGGAGGAGACCGGCGTTGGCCAGGGCCCGGCAACCGCTGCCGTAATAGGCCGGTGACACCGAGAGATAGAAGGTTCGGTTGCCGCGGGTGGCCTTGAGCCGATCGAGGGCCTCGAGTCGCGTCCCCAATTTGACGACGTCTTCGTCCTTCTGCAGGTCCACCGGCTCGTAGAAGAGGCAGCCGCTGAATTGCTCCCAGGCGCTCTGGTGCTGTTGGATTTCGCTGGCCATCGCCTCGGCCATGCGCCCGCGGAAGTCCTCATCACTCCAGGGCCTGCGGGCGCAGCCGAGGATGGCGAACTCCGTGGGTAATCGGCGTTGGCGGAACAGCTCGAACAGCGCCGGGATCAACTTGCGATGGGTGAGGTCACCGCTCGCGCCAAAGATCACCAGACACTGGGGTGAGATGACACGCTCTTGTCGAAGGCCTACCCGCAGAGGGTTGGTTTGCTGGGCCGGCATGGGCGATGCGCGCGTCCCCCAGGTTTAACGGCGTTGACTGGGGGACGCATCCGGACGTCACAAAAAAAGCCCGCCGAGGCGGGCTTTTGAGCAAAGGCTGACCTGAGGCGTTGGCTCAGTAGGTCTCGACGTGCCAGCGCTCGGCTTTTTTGAGCTTGGGACGCAGTTCGGACCAATCCAGACCCTTGGCCGCGGCGGCCGTGGTCATGGCTTCGTCGATGCCGGGCTCCATGCCGCGCAGACCGCACATGTAGACGTGGGTCTTGGGGTCTTCGATCATCGCGAAGATCTCATCGGCGTTCTCGCTGACGCGGTCCTGGATGTACATCCGGCCGCCGTTGGCGTTCTTCTGCTCGCGGCTGATGGCCTTGGTGTAGCGGAAGTTCTCGGGGAACTCACGCTCGTAGCGGTTGAAATCGTCGTCGTAGAGCAGGTTGGCGGTGGTGGGTGCACCCATGAACAACCACGCCTTGCCGCGGAAGTTCCAACCGTTCTTCTCGCGCTCGGCGGGCTCAAACATCCGGCGCAGGTAGGTGCGCATCGGCGCGATGCCGGTGCCGGTGGCCAGCATGATGATGTTGGCGTCTTCATCGGCCGGCAGGAGCATCTCCTTGCCCACGGGGCCGGTGATCTTCACCTTGGCGCCGGGCTCGATGTCGCAGAGGAAGGTGGAGCAGACACCGTTGATGGTTTCGCCATCCTTCTCGTACTGCAGCTGACGCACGCAGAGGGAGACGGTGTCATCAGCCAGGTCGTCGCCGTGGCGGGTGCTGGCGATCGAATACAGACGCAGCTTGTGGGGCTTGCCGTTGGCGTCCTCGCCATCGGGAATGATGCCGATGGACTGACCTTCGACGTAATGCAGCTGGGGATCACCACCTTTGAGGTCGAAGGTGATGTGGTTCACGCGACCGATCGCACCTTCGCCCAGCAGGCTGTAGTTCTCGGTAACGGTGCCCAGGAAAGGGGTCTTGGGCTTGTAGAGATTGACCGGAACGGCAGCGTGTGACACAGAAGCAGCTTTTTTAGCGGGGGCTTTTTTGGCGGCAGCGGCGGGAGCCGGCTTGGCCGCGGGCGCGGGGGCAGGTGCAGCAGGCGCCTCAGAGGAGGGGGTGACCGAAACGATCGTCCCACCGATCTGACTGATGGATTGCATCAGTGCCTGCAGGCGAGAGAAGGGAACGCTGATCGTCCGCTCGGCATTGCGGGGGTGGGCACTGCCATACCCCTGCACAACCACAGTGAACATGCGGGAGTCGCTGCGGCTGGATGTAGCGGTCGAAACACGCATGAATCTCTTCTGCCCTATGGACGCGCGCGATCATAGGTAATCCGCAGAGCTTCAAGCGCCAGAGGCCTCTCTCCGTTGCATTCCGGAGCGGGCTAGGTTGACGCTTCTTGAGCTTGAGCCCCCCCGGCGCATTCCTTGACACAGTTGTCGGTGCCACCGGATTCGACCTCTGCGCTGAGTGAACCGCTGAATGCAGCGTCCTCAGGCCAGGGTGCCTGCTCGCTTGACACCATCCAGCAGGAGATGGAGCGCTTGCCAGGCGGCACCCGCCGGCTTGCAGTCCAGCTTCGCCTGGCCATTGATCCGACCTGGATCTGGGCGGTCCTGACGGATTACGACCAGCTGAGCCGCTTCATCCCCAATCTCCAGACCTCACGCTTGCTCTGGCGGCGTGGGTCCGTCGTTGGCCTGGAGCAGGAGGGGGCCCAGCGCTTTATGGGGATGCAGTTCAAGGCCCGGGTGCAGCTCGAGCTCACGGAACATCCCGAGGCTCGGCAGCTGACCTTCACGATGTTGAAGGGGGATTTTCGCCGCTTTGATGGGGTTTGGACCATTGGTTTCGACGGCGAGACCACAACCCTGCTCTACGAATTAACGGTTCAGGGCTGCGTCGGGATGCCGATCGGGCTGATTGAACAGCGCCTGCAGGAAGATCTGGCCGCCAACTTGCGTGCTGTGCAGGCCGAGGCTCAGCGCCGAGAAGCGCTGGTCTGATCCGCTGATCGGTTGACACAAAAAAAGCGGCCGAGGCCGCTTGTCTTTGAGATACCCCCAAGGGGATTCGAACCCCTGTCGCCTCCGTGAAAGGGAGGTGTCCTAGGCCTCTAGACGATGGGGGCTAGGACTCGGAGCACAAAGGAATTCAGATTCCCTTGCAGCGCTTGGCGTTTGACCGCTGCGTCCGATGGAAAGAAATTACGGGTCGGAGGGTCCCTTCGTCAATCAAGGTCATGACCTGCAACTCAACTGGCCCCTTGGCCGTCCCAGACGGGCACCGTGAAGTAGAAGCAGGCACCCTCATCCGGCTCGGAAACCACCCAGATCCGCCCCCCGTGCACTTCCGTGATGCGCCGGCAGACCGAGAGGCCGACCCCAAAGCCTGAGGTGGTGGATGAGGTCTGGGGGAGGCGTACCCGATCCTGAAAAATCCGCTCCTGCTCATCGACAGGAATCCCCGGGCCGGAATCGCAGACGCTGACCTCGATCCACTGGCTGGTGCGGTGAAAGATGGACATGCGCACCTGCCCGGCGTCGGGCGTGTACTTGAAGGCGTTCTCCAGCAGGTTGAGGAACACCTGTCGCATGCGTCGCTGGTCCGCATAGACATCGGGAAGGTCGCTTGGGATATCGGTGATCAGCTCGAGGCCTCGGCCCACCCAGCGCTTCTCCAGCTCAAGAATGGCCTCCGCGGCGAGGGGGCCCAGGGCGATGCGCTGGGGGTTGAACAGGGCTTCCCAGCGGGTGGTTCCCACCTCCAGCAGATCTTTCGACAACTGCTCGATGTCATCGAGGCGCCGATCGAGCACATCGCGGAAGCGGGTTTGATCGATTTGCCCGAGGTTCAGGCTTTGCAGCGCCAGCTTTGAAGCCGTGAGGGGGGTTCTCAATTCGTGGGCGACCATCCGCAGCAGACGCTCCTGGCCGCGTAGGCGTTCGATCAGCGTCTCGTTTTCTTGGCGCAGCACCAGGACCTGGTCTTCCAGTTGCAGTTCCCGCTGGGTTCGGCTGCCATCGCTCTCTGCGGGCCGGAGGCTCATGCCCAGTCCGCTCACCACCTCCAGCTGCTGCCAGCGCGGCAACCAGTTGCGCAGCTGTTGCAGCAGCATGTTGCCCGCAAACACCTGCTTGGGAGCGGGCTCGAGCTTGATCAGTGCTGGGGTGGCCACCAGCCGGTGGAGCTCCAACAGTTCCGGACGTTGCGCAGGGTCCGCCAGCTCCAGGCCGACTTCGAAGCCAAAGTCTTCCCGTTCCAAAAACGCCACCAGGCTTCGCACATCGGCGCTGGCCCGGTGGTGGGTGCCGGCTACCAGCAACAACTTCAGACGGCGGCGTTGCGGGGAGTCATCGTCATCGGGTTCTGCCCAGCCATCCGCGCTGCCTTGGATGGGCGCCTCAAGGCCTTCCGTGCCATCGCGACGGATCAAGTCGTTGCCAGCGGGGATCGAATCCCCAGCAGGGTGCACCGGAGGATGAAACCTGGAGAAATTGTTGTTTCACCCTATGGGGGTTTTTCAAGACCTGCAGGCCTCGCTATGACGACTGTGATGAGTCGTTGTTCGCTTAGTCCCAGTGGTCCATCATCGGGAGCTATCGACGCGAGTCCATCCGGTCTCGTGGGCGCCTTCTGCACCAGGAAGGCGTCCTATCCAATTCGATAACACCCTGCGGCGTTGGTTCAACCGAAACCTGGGGCTATGGCGCTCGCGCCGCCAATACTTTTTCCCGGACGATGAAGTCCTGCGGGTGGACATGTTCCTCAGGGTTCAGACCTTTGAGGATCAGGTCGAATCGGAACCCCGTTATCGCTTCACCTGGTGGCCAGAGAAGGAATACGACTTTTTTGAGCTCAAGCCCCGTTATGTCCGGGAGGGAACGATGGACGCGACCCTCTGCGGCCATCAGCTGCGCCGCAGTCGGGGTTATCTCTGCGGCTCCCCCACCAAAAGTCAGATCCGCCAGGCGGATGAGCATGAGGTGGTCTTTGAGTCGCACTACCTCGAGTGGGACATCCTTGAGCACATCCGTCTGGTGAACCAAGACCAGTTCCGGGCGCGTTCGATTTATTCCTGGCGTGACGGCAACTTGGAGCTGGTGGAAACCCACCACGAAATTCGGGTTGAGGAGGCTGGTCCTCCGTTGCGCAGCGACGACTAGTGCCCCTCGGTGCGGCGTGCATCAGGATTAGAGCCAATTGCTGCTGTTCGCGTGCGCCTGTCTCGGATTCACCTGGGCCTCGTCCTCCTGCCCGTGGTGCTCTGGATCGCACCACTGCCGGTCCAGGCGGCTCCGGCTACCGAGGCAGAGATGAACCTCTACACCCGCATTGCGGCACTCAATGTCTGCATCGCCCGGGCTGCAGATACGGACTTTGATAAGGCCGTGGCGATTGCTGGTGAGACGATCGCCCAGGTGATTCAAGGGGGGCATCAGTCCCAGATCGCTCAGGTGGGCAACAAACCCCTCTCGATCGAAGAGCTGCGCCGCGGTTCGATTAATTCGGCGGTGTTGGGTGCCGTTGAGGTCTGCCCCAACGAGGTCCCAGCCGATGTGAAGGCCAAGGTTGAGGAAGCGGTCAAAGGCCGCACTGCACAACCCCAGAAGCCGGCCAAGAAGCCCTGAGTCGCATTTAGTCGTCCTTCAGGGGACGTTCAGTCAGAGATCACCGCAGCGCCGGAGCTTGTCTGAAGAGGTCCCCTTTGGACTGATTCGATGACCTCTCGTTCTCCGTTGACGCTGCTGCTGATCTGCGCAGCGATGTCCCCCGTGTTGAGCCTTCTGCCTGCTCCAGCGTTCGCCCATGGCGAGCGCTGGCACAGGCAGCATCACCATCGGGCTTGGAGGCCGGTCCGGAGGCCTCGACAGGAAACAACCTGGCGTGAGCGCCAAACCAGAGCCCTTCCGGTCGCTCAGGCCCCGGCGGTCTCCTGCAACACCGGTCGGCTTTTGGGTGGATTAACCGGTGGGGCGGCGGCCTATGCCCTCTCCCGCCAGGATGGTCGGGCATGGGCGATTCCCCTCGGTGCTCTGCTCGGCTCCCAGATGGGCTGCAGCGTGGCGACGGGGCGGGGTCCCGTTCCTTGGTGATTCTTCCCCCGCATGGCCACCGTTCGCCTCGCTGACTACCGCCCGGCCCCGTTCACGATCGAGCACACCGAGCTGCTGTTCCAGCTCCACGCCGATCATGCCGTCGTCGAGGCGGAGTTCCAGCTGGTTCCCGCAGGAGCTGCAGCGGATGCGGCTCCCTGGGAGTTCTTGGGGGAACAACTCGAGCTGCTCTCGATTGAGCTCGACGGCCAGCCCCTGGCGCCAGAGACCTATCGCCTGGAGAGCAGCAAGTTGGTGTTGCTCAAGCCACCGACAGAGGCCTGCCGGCTGCGAACCAGGGTCAGGATTCAGCCCCAGACCAACACCAGCCTGGAGGGGCTGTACGTCAGCGGTGGCCTCTTCACTACCCAATGCGAGGCCGAGGGCTTTCGGCGGATCACCTTCCACCCGGATCGCCCGGATCTGCTCAGCCGCTTTCGGGTGCGCATCGAAGCGGACCTGGCCAGCTGCCCGGTGCTGCTCTCGAACGGCAACTGCCTGGAGACCGGTTCACTCCCAGGGGACCCCGGCCGTCACTACGCCGTCTGGGATGACCCCTTCCCCAAGCCCTCCTATTTGTTCGCCCTGGTGGCGGGTGCCCTGGAGGAGGTGCGCGATCAATTCGTGACCTGCAGCGGCCGAACGGTTCAACTGCGGATTCACGTCGAGCCTGGAGATGCGGGCTTCACGGCCCACGCGATGGCGTCGCTGAAGCGCTCGATGGCCTGGGATGAGCGTCGCTACGGCTTGGAATATGACCTCGACGAGTTCAATCTCGTTGCGGTGCGCCACTTCAACATGGGCGCGATGGAGAACAAGAGTCTCAATATCTTCAATTCCAAGTTGGTCCTAGCGGACGCGGAGACCGCCACCGACGGCGAGTTGGAGCGCATCGAAAGCGTCATTGGCCACGAGTACTTCCACAACTGGACGGGGAACCGCATCACCTGCCGGGACTGGTTCCAGCTCTCGCTGAAGGAGGGCCTGACGGTCTTCCGCGATGCCAGCTTCACGGCGGACCTGCATTCCCCCGAGGTCAAGCGCATTGAGGACGTGGCGCTGCTGCGCAACACCCAGTTCCGCGAGGACGCCGGTCCGACGGCCCATCCGATCCAGCCGGATCACTACCAGGCCATCGACAACTTCTACACAACGACGATCTACGAGAAGGGCGCAGAAGTCATCCGCGTTCTGCACACCCTGCTGGGTGAGGAGACGTTCATGCGTGGCATGGCTCTCTATGTGAGCCGTCATGACGGCACCGCCGCCACCTGCCAGGACTTTGTGCAGGCGATGGAGGATGCCGCCAAGACGGCTGGCGACCTGCCCCGGTTTGATTTTCAGCAGTTCAGGCGTTGGTACAGCCAGGCCGGAACACCCCAGCTGCAGATCGAGCGCCACTGGGATGGCGATGCCGGCACCCTGCAGCTCACGATTCGCCAGTCCACTCCCGCCACTCCGGGCCAACCCCAGAAGGAACCTGTGGTGATTCCCCTGGTGCTGGGCCTGGTGGGCCAGGGCGGTGATCCGCTGCCGCTCCAGTTGCCGGGTGAGCACGCCCAGGACGTGGCCGCCGCGCAACTGCCCGCTGCCTGGGGCAGCGCCAGCCGCTTGTTTGTGATCGATCGCCCGGAGCAGACGCTGCTGTTTGTGGGGCTCGAGGCCCACTCACACCCCCCGGCGGTGTCACTGCCCCGCGGCTTCTCAGCCCCGGTTCGCATCGCGATGGAGCGCCCCACCAACGAGCTACTCCACCTGCTGGCCTGCGACAGCGAGTCCTTCTCCCGCTGGGATGCCGGCCAGGTGTTGTTGCGTCAGGCCCTGCTGGAGCGGGCGGCCGGTTCGATCAACGATGAGCTGGAAGAAGGCCTGGTGGCTGCCTTTGAGCGAATCCTGCTGGAGGGGGACTTAGGCGATTCCTACCGCAGTGCCTTGATGGCCTTCCCGGGCCTACCGGAGCTGGAGGATGCGGCCCTGACCCAGAACGGCACGGTGGATCCGCCGGCCTTGTTTGAGGCGGCCCTGGCCCTGCGCACCCGCTTCGGTGAGGAGCTCAAGGATCCTCTGGAGGCGGTCTTGGCCTCCTGCCGCAACCAATGGCAAAAGAGCTGGCCGGAGGGTGTGGGCGACCGGGACCTCACCGCCACTGTCTGGAGTTGGCGGGTCGCCGCTGGGGATGCGGCCATCCGCGCCGAGGCCGCCGAGGCGGTGTCGGGGCCGTCGATGACCCTCGCCCGCGCTGGCCTGCGGGCCCTGCAGTCCATTGAGAGTCCGGAGCGCAGCGCGGCACTCCAGGCCTTCCACGACCGCTGGCAGGACAAGCCCGTGATCCTCGATGCCTGGTTTGGCCTGGAGGCCGCCACCCCCTTTGGCGATGGGGTGGCCCGGGTGCAGCAGTTGCTGGAACACCCGCGCTTCGACCCGGCGGCACCGAATTCCCTGCGGGCGGTCCTGGGCGGTTTTGCCGGCAACGTCAGCCAGTTCCACCGGGCCGATGGCCGCGGCTATCGCTTCATGGCCGAGCAGATTGCGGCTGTGGATCAACGCAATCCGATTACCGCCTCGCGGATGGCCAAGGTCTTCAGCCGCTGGCAGAGCTATGGCCCAGAGCGCTCAGAGCGCATGCGCGAAGCGTTGCAGCAGTTGTCCGAGGCGCCGCTCTCCCCGAATAGCCGCGAGGTGGTGGATCAGTGCCTGCAGCCGGCCTAGGGCAGGGACTGGTGGAGCCGCTTCAGCCCTTCGCGCCGTAGCGCTCCGCCCTCGGGGCCGGCGTGGGCTCCCCACAGCCCCTCCCAATAGAAGTAGATGACGCCGTGGCCGCGGGCGATGGCCAATTTCACCCGTTCGCTCAGGTCGGGGAACTCCGTCGTGCGTCCGCCAAAGCCCGCAAGGATGCCGATCTCCACCGGGATGCCCCAACTGCTGGCCTTGGTCAGGGCAGGTTGTTGCAGATCCTTCTCAAACCCCCTGAGGGAATAGGCGTAGTTCTGCACCACCAGCTCATCGATCAGGCCCCCCAGGGCCCAGATCTCCCAGTCCTGGAGCCAATGGTTGTAGGCAAAGCGGAAGGGGCCGGGGGAGAGGCTGACGTAGGGGCTCCCCAGGCCGCTGTCTTTCAGGGTGCGGCGCAGCTCCCGCAGCAGCCCCGTGAGTTGACGCCGTCTCCAGTTCATCCAGGCCCGATCGGTGTGCAGCTCGGGCGGTTCTTGCCCGGTCTCCTGGCGGTAGAGCGCTCGGGTGTAGGGGTCGTAGCCCAGCTCGACCGGCCAGGCGAAGTGGTCATCGAGCTGAATGCCATCGACCTTGCAGCGCTGGACGATCTCGCCGATCAGCCCCAGGAACCGTTCCTTGACCCCGGGGTGGGCCGGGTTGAGCCAGACCATCTCCTTGCCATGCATCGAGACCGTGCTGATGCCGGAGCTGTTCTGCAACACCCACTCCGGGTTTTGCCGCACGACCGCGGCATCCGCCGGCTCCATCAGGCCGTACTCAAACCAGGGGATCACCCGCAGGCCGCGCCGGTGGGCGGCTTCGGTGAAGCGGCAAATCGGATCGAGGTTGGGGTTGCTCTGCAGCAGGGCGGGCTCCATGGGCGCCCAGCGACTGCGGTGGAAGGTGGTGCCGCGGCTCCAGACGTTGGGGTAGAGGGTGTTGAAGCCAGCCACGCTGAGCTCCTCGACGGCCTCCTGAATCCGCTGTTTTGAGTAATACAGCGGGCTTGGGCTGTTGGTGAGCCAGACCCCAATCCGCCGGGGCTCTGGTTCTTTCGCCTCAGCGGCGAGGGAGGCCAACAGACCTGAGAGCACCAGGCTGACGGCAAGGGCCAGCCTGCGCTTCACCGGAACATCGAGCTAACGGAGCTCTCGTCGTGGATGCGCCAGATCGCCTCACCGAGCATGTTGGCCACTGAGAGCACCTGCAGCTGGGGGAAGCGGCGGTCTTCGCTCAGGGGGATGGAGTTGGTGACGATCACTTCCTCGAACAGGCCGGGCTCGGAGAGACGCTCCACCGCCGGTGGCGAGAAGACCGCATGGGTGGCGCAGGCCAGCACCTGGGTCGCTCCGTTCTGACGCAGCAGGCGCGCGCCAGCGCAGATCGTGCCGCCGGTGTCGATCATGTCGTCGATCACGATCGCGGTCTTGCCGGCCACATCGCCAATCACCGTCAGGCTCTCGGCCACGTTGTGGCCGGAGCGGCGCTTGTCGATGATCGCCAGGGGGGCGTCATTGAGTTGCTTGGCGAAGGCGCGGGCCCGGGCCACGCCACCGACGTCGGGGGAGACCACCACCACATCGCCCAGGTCGCGGCCGCGCAGATAGTCCACCAGCACCGGGGACCCGTAGATGTGGTCGCAGGGAATGTCGAAATAGCCCTGGATCTGGGCGGAGTGCAGATCCATCGCCAGCACCCGATCCACACCGGACTTGGCCAGCAGGTTGGCCACCAATTTGGCGGTGATCGACTCGCGGCCCGCGGTTTTGCGGTCAGCCCGGGCGTAGCCGTAGTAGGGGATCACAGCGGTGATCTGGCGGGCGGAGGCCCGTTTGCAGGCATCCACCATCACCAGCAGCTCCATCAGGTGATCGTTCACCGGAGCGCAGGTCGGTTGGATCAGGAAGACGTCGCAGCCTCGGATCGATTCCTGGATCTGGATGTAGAGCTCGCCATCGGCAAAGCGTTTGATCACCCGGGGGCCATCCGGGACCCCGAGGTAGGCACCGATCTCTCGAGCCAGGGCCTGGTTTGAGGTGCCGCTGAACAGCCGCAGGCGCTTGGTGTCATGGCCCATGCTTGCCTGATCGACCCGTTCTGCGGTCAGGAAACTGGTCACGGGGCCGCTGGCTGGACGGTAGAACCCTGATCGTAGAAGCCGCCCGGCACGCGGTCAGCACCCTGGAGCCCGATCCCTTCATGAATCGCTCGAACTCCAGCGCTGCCTCAGGGGTGTGTTTGGTGGCTCCAGGGGGGCGCATGGGCACCTCGGCCTCCGCCTTGGCGGACCTCACGGGATGGCGGCTGATGCCTGCGTGGCACAGCGATCCTCAAGCGTCCCTGCTGGCCCTCAGCGCAGAAGCCCCAGGCTGGCTCCAGCCCTTGGACATCGATCCCGCGCAGCCCCTGGGCGCCGTGGAGTGCTGGGCGGAACTGCTGGGGGCCTGGCGCCTGCCCACCTGCTTGCTCTGCAGTGAGGCGGACCGTGCCGCCGGCCTAGCCCGCAGCCACTGGGCGCTGCTGCGCCACTACCGGGTTCCCCTGGTCGGGATGATCCAGTGGGGCGGGGACTGGAGACCGGCGGAGCGCCGCGCCGAAGGCCTGCCCTGGTTGGGGCACCTGCCGTCCTCGCCGGCGGACCCAGAGGCCCTGGCGGAGTTGCGCCTGCGCCTGATTACGGCCAGCGCGGTTGCAGCCGCTGCTCCTCCAGCTCCCGCATCGATGCCTTTGCATTGAGGGCCGGCCGCAGGCTGAGGCTCTGGAACTGCACGGATTGCCCCGGCTGCAGGGCCACCGCCATCAGGCTCAGCACCTCCTGGGGACTGAGGTTTGTGTCCACCTGGGGCCGCAGTTCGGCAATCAGCGAGGGCAGGCGCTTGAGCTGGGCGGCCTGACCCATCTGCCGCAGCAGTGTGGCGATGGCCTGCTCTTGGCGATCGCGCCGGCGCTCCTCACCATTGATCGGGTCCCGGAAGCGCAGGTACTGCTCCACCTGGGTGCCATTGAGCTGCTGCAGGCCCCCCTGCAGGGCGATGGTGAGCTTCTGGCTTTGATCCGTGTAGGCCATCGCCCGATCCGGCGCCAGCTCCAGCCGTCCCATCCCATCCACCAGCTCCCGCAGGGCCGTGCGGGGGATGACCACATAACGCTCGGGCGCTCCATCGGCCAGACCCAGCAGTTCCGCGCTGGCGCTAGCCACCAGGGCTGCCCCCCCGCGGCGGTAGAGGCTGCCGAGGGGCACCGGCGTGGCGTCACCGGGTAAGCGAACGGCCCCTTCGATCGGAAGGTTCATCACCTGAACCGGGCCGTTGGGATCGACATGCACCAGCAGCAGGGCATCGCTGTTGGCGGGGCCAGCCGGGGCGGCTCCGTTGGAAATGGCCCCCTGACGGTCGGCATCGGAGCCAATCAGCAGCACGTTCAGGGCCTGGCTCGGTTGTTCGGCGAGGGCCTCGGCGCTGGGAGGACCGTCTTCTTTGGCGGAGTGGTCCTGCAGGGGCCAGACCAGGCTCAGGGCACCCAGGCCCGCGACGATCCCCGCGCCGGCGGCCAGGAGGCGAATCGCGGCCCGTTGGCGAGCACTGCGCTGCGGGCGATTCCCAGCGGTGGCCATGGACGGGCGGCGTTGAAAGACGCACCACTTTGACGTAGGTCGCCTGGGGCTGACGCCGTTGTTGCGCTCACGCCAGATAGGTTGTGGCCTCGCCCGGCCAAGTCGTTGTCCCTCGCTGCTTCATCTCCAGGCTCCTCGCTGCCCCATGACAGGGCCCGGCCCCTGGCGAAAGGCAGCACCTATCCAGCCAAGGACCTCTGCAGCCAATGCGGTCTCTGCGACAGCCGCTGGGTGGCCTATGTCAAGGACAGCTGCGCCTTTTTGAACCAGCGCTTTGAGGCGATGGAGACCGCGGCCCATGGCCGCAGCCGCGACCTGGAGAACGAGGACGAGCTCTATTTCGGTGTGCAGCAGCGGATGCTGACCGCCCGTTTGCAGCAGCCCATCGCCGGCGCCCAGTGGACCGGAATCGCGAGCCGCATTGGCGTCCTGGCCCTCGAGAGCGGGCTAGTGGATGCCGTGCTCTGCGTGGGGCAAAGCGAGGACGATCGCTTCACTCCGGTGCCACGGCTGGCCCGCACCCCCGAGGAGGTGCTGAGTGCCCGGGTGAACAAGCCGACCCTCTCCCCCAACCTGGAGGTGCTGGAGCAGCTCCCCGGCAGTGGCATTCGCAAGCTGCTGGCCATCGGCGTGGGCTGCCAGATCCAGGCCCTGCGGGCGGTGGAGTCCACCCTGCCCCTCGATCAGCTCTATGTGCTGGGGCTTCCCTGCACTGACAACGTCTCGCGCGAGGGGCTTCAGACCTTCCTGGAGACCACGGTCAGCTCCCCGGAGACCGTGGTCCACTACGAGTTCATGCAGGACTTCCGGATCCACTTCCGCCACAGCGATGGCCGCGAGGAGACGGTTCCCTTCTTCGGGCTGGATACGCCCAAGCTCAAAAACGTCTTCGCGCCGAGCTGTCTGAGCTGCTTTGACTACACCAACGCCGGTGCGGACCTGGTGGTTGGCTACATGGGGGCGACGTTTGGCCGCCAATGGCTCACGGTGCGCAACCCCCGCGGTCAGCAGTTGCTGGACTTGGTGGAGGCGGAACTGGATGTGGCTCCGGTGACCAGTCGCGGTCAACGCCAGGCGGCCGTGCAGCAGGGCATTGAGGCCTACGACAAGGCGCTGAAGCTGCCGATTTGGCTGGCCAACATCATTGGCTGCTTCGTCGGGCGCTTTGGCCCCCAGGGCCTGGAGTACGGCCGCTTCTCGATTGATTCGCACTTCACCCGCAATGCCCTCTGGCTGCGGCGCAATCACCCCGAGAAGGTGGAGGCCCATATCCCCGCCTTTGCCCAGCGGATCATCAGCCGCTACAAGCTCCCCAACCCATGAGGCGCGCTGGGGTCCTGCTGCACGTCACGGCGCTGCCGGGCACACCGGCCTGCGGGACCTTTGGGGCCGCCGCCCACAAGTGGGTCGATGCCCTCGCCAGCCAGGGCATCCAGGCCTGGCAGGTGCTGCCCCTGGCCCCCACCGACGGCCTGGGCTCCCCCTACAGCGCCCCCAGCGCCTTCGCCCTGAACCCCTGGT
>NZ_JAFMFX010000102.1:0-3765 GCF_017855895.1 Vulcanococcus sp. CPBay_Sum15L08_68
GTGCCCTCCCTGAGTGAGCAGGACGCCATCGCCGTGATGATGGAGGCCCACAACACCGGCGTGGGCCTGGTGATCGTCTGCGATATCGAGCCGGCGGAGTTCTACAGCGAAACCCTGAAGGCCAAGGGTCTCTCCAGCACGATCGAGCCCGAAGACTGATGCAGTCCCCCACCAGATCAACGTTGCACTGGTGGGGGACGCTGCTCTATGTCCCCGTCCTCTACGGATTGGGTTGGCTCAGCTCGCGGCCGCTGGCGCTGGTCTTCCCCCAATGGCGCCCTGACCAGGTGGACCTGGCTGGGGTGGTGGTTTCGCTGCTGCTACTGCTACTGACCCTGCCTTGGCGCTTGCGCCGCAGCTGGGGTGTCGACCATCCCTGGCAACAGCTCGGGGTTGTCGTGCGTCCCACCGCGGGCCTGCGCGCCTTCATTCGCGGTCTGCTCAAGGCCGCTGGGCTGCTGTTCGGTGTGGTGGTGGTCCTGCTGCTCAGCGGCCAGAGCCAATGGCAGGGACAACTCACGGCCGGCCAACTGCTCAACGCCATCGCCCTGCTGCTCGGGGTGGGGTTCGCCGAGGAGTTGCTCTTTCGTGGTTGGCTCTGGGGCGAATTGGAGCTGCTGGGCGGGCGGCAACGGGCCATCGGGCTCCAGGCCGCGTTCTTTGCCCTGGTGCATCCCTGGTACCAGCTGCCCCCCATCGAAGCCATCGCCCTGTTGGTGGGACTGGTGCTACTGGGCCTCGCCTTAGCGCTGCAAAGACGCGCCGATCAAGGGGCACTCTGGGGATCCATTGGCCTACACGGCGGCTTAGTCGGGGGCTGGTTTGCCCTTCAGGCCGGACTGATCAGCCTGCCGGCAGCCGCACCCGTTTGGCTGCTGGGTCCAGGTGGCGCCAATCCCAACCCGATCGGAGGTCTGCTGGGTTGGGCCGGACTGGCGGGGTTGATCGTGGTGCGCCGCCGCTGGTGGCGCTGATCTAACGGGTCGCCGTTGCCAAGGCCTTGCGGCCCTCGACCGGAGCGCGCAACGCCTCCTCCAGTGGAGCCGTGCCGTAGTCACGCTCCAAGAGATCCATCACCGTGCGACCAAAGTCGGCGGGATTGCGCTCAAACGCCTCCAGGCAAATGCGCCCAAAGGTGCTGCCCATCGGTTCGGGGTTCCAGAGGAGTTGCCGCGCCGTCCAGGGGAGCATGCTCATCGGGTTGTAGCCCGGCTTGATCAGGCCCTGATCAAAGCCGTACTGCTCCAGGTGCGTGTGGGGTTGCAAGCCGATGAAAAAGATCGCGGGCTCAACCTTGTCGGCACCAAAAATGCGCTCCAGCTCGCGGTGGTAGGCAACGGTCTGACGAATCGTCTCCGGACGCTCGTCGATGACGTTGAAGGAGTAGTTCACCGAGACGTGCTCCCTGAAGCCAGCCTCGGCCAAGAGGCGACAGTTCTCAAGCACGGTGCGGAGGTTGTAGCCCATCCGCATCTTGCGCACGAGCTCCTGGGAACCGGAGGTGATGCCGATCTCGAAGTAGTCCATGCCGGTGTCGACCATCAGCTGGGCCAACTCGGCGTCGAGGTTGTCGGCTCGGATGTAGGCCGCCCAGCGGATGTCCGTCCAGCCCTGGGCCTTCACCGCCCGCAGGAGCTCCTTGGCATCGTCGATGTAGCGGCGTGCCGGGATGAATTGCGCATCGGTGAACCAGAAGCCGCGCACCCCACGCCGATAGAGCTGATGCATCTCGGCGATGACCTCCTCGACGGGATTGACCCGGACGGCCTTGCCCTCCACCACCGTGTAGACGCAGTAGCAGCAGTTGTGGGGGCAGCCCCGCTTGGTCTGAACGCCGACGTAGAAGTCGCCCCCATCGAGATACCAATCCAGCTGGGGCCAGATCGAGGCGATGTAGTCGTAGTCGCAGGCCGTCTTCTCCATGCCGGAGGGCTGCTCATGAATCAGACCGGGCCGAGGCGCTTCACCCGCCAGAAAACAGCGCTCGCCCTCGAGGGACTCCCCACGCAGGAGCTTCTCGAGCAAGGGCTCTCCTTCGCCAACGGAGACCACGGTGCCCCGGGGTAGCCGTTTGCCGAGCTGTTCGTAGAAGACGCTGACCGCGCCTCCGCCCAAGACCGCCTGGGCCTCTGGGTGATGACGGCGCGCGCGCTTCAGGCCACGGCGGACCAAGCGCAAATTGCGCCAGAGCTCCCCGTAAAAGGAGGCCATCAAACGCAACCCGCCAAAGGCACCGCGCAGACGGCGAACGGGATTCAGGGCGTAGAAGACCTCAAAGGAGTTCTGCAGGGGGTTGCCCCCGCGACCATCCACCGGGGCATAGATCTGAATGTCCCGCCAGGAAAAGACCAGAACGGTGGGCCGGAAGCTCTCGATCCGCTCCAGCAGCACCGCCTCGACATCCAGCAGGGGGACAGCAGCCAGATCAAGGATCTGCTGGGCCAGTCCGGGGAATTGTTTGTGCAGATGATCGGCCAGATACACCGGGCCAATCGGGAAAATCGGATTGCAGGGGAGCCGCACGAGCAACACCCGCTGATCAGCTGGCGGTAGTGGTCTCAAGCTGCGACGCCCATGGCGAAGTTGGACGCTAACAAGCAGCTGTTGTCCAACGTTGTTGGAGGGTTTCGTCGATCCGCTCGACCCTCTCCCGCAGGGCAGGCGGCAATCGACGCCACCAGTGCTGATGCGTGCAGGTGCGCGGTTTGAGTTGCCAGCCAGAGGCCTCAAGCACCGCGCGCAGCTGGCTGATCGCCGGTTGGGGATAGGCGGGATTAATCACGTCCTCCAGATCGATCCCGCCGAGGTCATCGATGCCAGCAGCCAAGGCAGAGGGCAGGGACGCCAAAGGCCAGAGATTGGGGGGCGTCTGCAGGTGCACCTCCTGCGGCAAGAGGGACCGGGCATCGGCGATCAACTCCAGGAGATCCCCTTGCTCGGATTCGCTCAGAACAACCGCTGAATCACCATCGGGTCGCCAGGGCTGAAGGATCACTTCCTGCAGGTGCCCCCAGCGCAACTGGAGATCCCGCAGCAGCTCCAAGGCCCTGATGCGCTCGGCGCGGCTTTCACCCACGCCCAACAGCAGCCCCGTGGTGAAAGGGATACCCAAGCGTCCAGCCTGCTCGAGTTGAGCCAGGCGAACCTCCAGACGCTTGCTGGGGGCGCGGGCATGCAGGGGCTCATAGGCAGGACCGAGCCCCTCCAACATCAAGCCCATCGAGGGATTGCTCCGGCCAAGGCGCGCCATTTCCTGGCAGCTCAGGGGACCCGCATTCGTGTGGGGAAGCCGGCCCTGATCCAGGGCGAGCTGGCTGAGCTGCAGCAGACGGCTGAACCAGGCAGCGCGCCCCGCTGATCCAGGCGCCTCTTCACCGCTCAACAGCAACACCTCAGCAGCGGCGGGACGCTCACGCAGCTGCCGCAGGGCCTCCTCAGCCGTAAGTGGTACAGCCAGTGCTGGGGAGACGCGAAAACTGCAGTAGCCGCAGCGGTTGAAGCAGCCGCGGGTCGGAACCAACGTGACGCTGGGACTCCAGGTGACGACGGCCTCAGCAGGCACGGAACGCGCAGCGACAAGCGGGACTGATGCCACCGATTAGCAGGACTTGGGGGCCGGAAAGCCTGAGAAGGCGTTAACGCGTCGCAATGTCGCGCAAACATCCGTTACATTGGCCATGGCAGGGCGGGTTACCGACCTGTCCTTCCCTAACCGCCAGGCGTTCGCGCACGGCACTTCTTTCCCGTACTCATGACGACCACCCT
>NZ_JAFMFX010000038.1:0-16962 GCF_017855895.1 Vulcanococcus sp. CPBay_Sum15L08_68
TCGTCTCCCGGCTGGTGGCGATGCAGCCCCCCTGGTCGATGGCGACATCGACGATCACCGAACCCGGTTGCATCTGTTTGACGAGGTCCTCGCTCACGAGGGTCGGGGCGCGATCGCCCGGACGCAGCACCGCGCCGATGACCAGGTCGGCGCTCGGGATCAACCGCTCCAGGCGGCCAACGCTGCTGACCAGGCTCACCATCCGCCCTTGGCGGGCTGGCTCCAGTTGCCGCAGTCGCTCGGGGGAGAGATCGAGCAGCAGCACCTCCGCATCCATCGCGGCGGCGACCCGGGCGGCGTTCCAGCCGACACTGCCGGCCCCCAGGACCACCACTCGGGCCGGCCGCACCCCGGTGCAGCCGCCCATGAGAACGCCGCGCCCGCCGTGGGGTTTCTCCAGCAGGTGCGCGCCCACCTGGGCGGCGAGCCGGCCGGCGATCTCGCTCATGGGCGCCAGCAGCGGCAGGCTGCCGTCGGAGAGCTGGACCGTTTCGTAGGCGATGGCGGTGGTGCCGGCCTCGATCAGGGCTTCGCCGACGGCGGGGTAGGCGGCGAGGTGCAGGTAGGTGAAGAGCACCTGATCGGCGCGCAGGAAGGGGAATTCCTCTGTCTGGGGTTCCTTGACCTTCACGACTAGGTGCGCGCCCCAGGCCTCCTCGCGGCTGACCAGTTCCGCCCCGGCGGCGACATAGGCCGCGTCCTCAATGCCGGCGCCGGCGCCGGCCCGGTGCTCCACCCGCACCGAGAGGCCATGGCTCACCAGCTCGCGCACGGCATCGGGCGTCAGCGCGACCCGCTGCTCATCGGGCTTGATTTCCCGTGGCACGCCGATGCTGGCGATCGGTGCGATGGAGCCGGCCATGGCAGACCTTCGATCACCTCCAAGATGGCGAGCTCAGGCCCCTCTGGCTACTGCGCCGCAGCTGCGATGGGCATTCGCCAACCGCTGCCGAAGGCCCGCTGGCTGAGCTTGAGCACCGGCGGGGCCTGGCGTCGCTTGAACTCCGCCCGGCGCAGCAGCCCCATCACCCGCTCGGCCAGGGCTGGGTCGGTTCCCTGCTGGGCCAACTCCTCGGGGCTTTGGTGCTCCTCCAGCAGGGCCTTCAGCAGCGGATCCAGCACGGCGTAGTCCGGCAGGGAATCGCTGTCTTTTTGATCGGGACGTAACTCGGCACTGGGGGGCTTGGTGCGAATGGCGGAGCCGATCAATTCCCCCTCCGCCGGCAGGCCCAGCTCCTGGCGCACCGCTTGTGCGGCCTCGGAATCAATCCAGTCGCAGAGGTGAAAGACCGTTGACTTGTAGAGGTCACCGATCACCGCCAGACCCCCATTCATGTCGCCGTAGAGGGTGCAGTAGCCGACGGCCAGCTCGCTCTTATTGCCGGTGGTGAGCAGCAGCTGTCCCTGTTGATTGGCCACCGCCATCAGCAGGGTGCCCCGGATGCGGGATTGCAGGTTCTCTGCTGTCACGCCCGCCGGTGTTCCACCTAAGGGAGCGCTCAAGGCGGCATCGAATCCACCCATTAAGCCCTCGATCGGCACCGTCTGGGTGCTGATCCCTAGGCGATTGGCGAGCTCCAGGGAGTCGTTGATGGAGCCCTCTGAACTCCAGGGGGAGGGCATCAGCAGCGCCTGCACCTGCTTGGCGCCCAGGGCCGCCGCCGCCAGCACCGCCACCAGGGCCGAATCGATGCCGCCGCTCAGTCCAAGCAGCGCTTTGCCAAAGCCGCATTTGCGCGCGTAGTCCCGTACCCCCAGCACCAGGGCCCGCAGCAGCAGTTCTTCGTCGCAGGGGATCGGCGCTGCAGCGGAGGTGTCGCCGACTGTCCAGCAGGCCAGATCCGCTTTCCCAAAGGCCAGCTGAGCGGCCACCTCGCCGTTCGCCGTGGCGGCGAAACTGCCGCCATCGAAGATCAGCTCGTCATTGCCTCCCGCCTGGTTGACGTAGAGCACGGGAGCCCCCAGGCGCTGGGCGGCACTCTTGGCCAGCTCTCGCCTGAGTTGCGGTTTGCCTTGGCCGAAGGGGGAGGCCGAGAGATTGATCAGCAGGTCAGGCTTCAGCGCCGCCAAGTCCCCTACGGGATCGCCCCCCAGGAGCCGTTGGCTGTGGAGCTGCTCCTCCACCCAGAGGTCCTCGCAGATGGTCAGGCCCAGGCGCCAGCGGCGTCCCTTCCGCTCGAGCTCCAGCAGGCAGGGCTCTTCGGCCGGGCGGAAGTAACGCCGTTCATCGAAGACGTCGTAGCTGGGGAGCAGACGTTTGCGGGCCACGATCCGCCAGGCGCCCTTCTCCACCAGGGCCACGCTGTTGAACAGATCGGGCTGCTGGCCATCGCTGACCGTCTCACTCACCCCCAGCAAGAGGCTCTGGCCGGTTGGCAGGTCACGGGCTAGCCCGTCCAGCACCGCGTCTTGTTTGTGCCGCAGGGATGGGCGCAGCAGCAGGTCCCGCGGGGGGTAGCCCCAGAGCGCCAGTTCTGATGAGACCACCAGGTCGGCACCGCCCTCTGCGGCGTGGCGGCAGGCCTCAAGCAGTTGGGCGCCGTTGCCGCTCAGGTCCCCCACCAGGGGATTGATCTGGGCCAGGGCGACGCGCATTAGGGGGCGAGCTTGGAGGTGAGGCCATAGAGATTGTGCTTGAGCAGTTCGGGCCAGAGCACTTCGGGAATCGAGCTGTTCTCTTGCCCGCCGCGAATGGCTGAGCTGGCGGTTGCTGGCACAGGCAGCTCCAGCAGCTCCACTTGGGCCCCCAGATCCCGCAGCCTCTCCAGGGCGCCTTCCGCCATCGGGTGACCCTGGCGCGGCACGACCGTCAGGCGGCAGCGCCGCAGCAGATCTGCCGCCCGATACCAACTGGGGATTTGACCGGCGAGATCGCCGCCGACGACAAACACCAGCTGCCGATCCGGCCAGCGGCGGGCGGCGCGATCGAGGGTCTCGATCGCTTTGGGACTGCTGAGGTCCTGCGCCAGCTGCACCTGGTCGTTGCCCAGGCTCTCGATCAAGGTCCCCAGGAGCTGGGCGCGGAGCTCCAGCGGTGCCCCGTGCTGCTTGAAGGGGTTGTCGCTGGCCCAGGCCGCCACCTGGCCGTAGCGCTGGGCCAGGCCAAGCAGCAGGGCCTGATGCCCTTCGGTCGGGGGATCGGCGCTGGTGCCGAACAGGGCCAGTTCGCGGCTGCTCACGGCAACAGCTGGCCCGAGGGGATGGGGCCTCCACCCATGCGCTGCCACTGCTGCAGCCAGTCGCGCACCTGGGGGTCTTGGCCGGCCAGGCGCCGCAGCAGCGAGGCGGGCCGAAAGCGCCCCCGCTGGGCGCTGCGCAGTAGCTCCGCCGCCGCCAGGCGTCCGGTCAGGCGGGTGCTGTAGACGGCCAGGGCCGCCTGGGCCATGGCCACCGGAGCCGCCGGCGCCAGGCTCAAGCCGCCACTCAGGGGGGCGGCCAGCAGCAACACCTGCCGCAGTCCCCCCAGCAGCAGTTGGATGCCCAGTTGGGTTCCCCCCAGCAGGGCGTTTTGCGCCGAGAGTCGCGTCAACAGGGCCCGGGCGCCGCTGCTGCTCATCTCCAGGTCGTAGAGCTTGCAGAGCTGCAGCACCAGGGCGGTGTCGATCGCAAAGCCGCCGGCGAGATCCAGCAGCAGCAGCGGATTGGCGGCGACGCCGGTGGCTTTCATCGCCGCATAGCGGCCGATCAGCCCTTGGGCGGCGGCCTTGCCGCGTTTCAGGCGCCAGGCATGCAGGCTCTGGCTGAAACGATCCGCCGCCCGCAGTCCATTGAGGCCCAGCAGCAGGGAGCCCTGGTCCTGGAGCAGCTCCAGCAGGGCCCTGCGCAGTGGTGCGATCTGCGCTGGCTGGGGTTCGCTGCGCACGCGGCCCCCCTCCAGCAGCACCGCCCGCCGCGGGGCGGCGGCCACCGGCAGGATCTCCAGGTGCTGCGCCTGGCGGGGGAGGCGCGAGCGGATGCTCTCGATCAGCGCCGAGCGCTCGCCGCTCGGCCAGTTGTCGATGCGATTGAGCACCAGCAGCAGCGGTTTCCCGGCGCCCAGTAGCTGCTCGATCGCCTCGGCCTCCGGGGTCGTCAGGTCGCTGTCGAGCACCAGCAGGACCAGGTCGGCCCCCAGGGCGACCCGGGCCGCCAGGCGATGGCGGGCCCGGGCGGCAATCTCATCAATGCCCGGGGTGTCCACCAGCTCGATCTGGCTGAGATCGGGCACCTGGACCCCCCAGGTCTCGCGCTGCTGCTTGCGGGTGCAGCCGTGGGCCACGTCCGTGGCGAAGGCCGGCTTCTCCAGCAGGGCATTCAGCAGGCTGGATTTGCCCACGCCCACCCGGCCAAAGACCGCCACCCGCAGCCGCCGCTGCTTCAGCGCCAGCAACTGTTGATCCAGGGTGCGCAGCTCCGGCTCCAGCACCGAGCGCTCCCGATCGCTCAGGCGCAGGTCTCCCCGCCATTGCGAGAGCAACAGGGCGCAGCGTTCAGCGGTGGAGGGCTGAGGCAAGGGCAGGGGCCTGGTCGCCACGTATTGAAGCGGTTGTGCCATCGTCGCGCTCAGCACCGCTCGCTTCCATGTCGCTCGCTCCGGACGTCTTTGCCCAGCGCCGTGCTCGTTTCTTTCAGGCCCTTGGCGGCGCTGCTGCGGTGATTCCCGCGGCTCCGCTGGTGACGCATCACGCCGACTGCGAGTGGCCTTTTCGCCAGAACAGTGACTTCTGGTACCTGACGGGTTTCGATGAGCCCGACGCGGTTGCGCTGTTTCTGCCCCATCGGCCCGAGGGGGAGCGGTTTGTTCTCTTTGTGCAGCCCAAGGAACCCAGCGCCGAGGTCTGGATGGGCTTCCGGTGGGGCTGTGAGGGGGCCGTGGAGCGCTTTGGCGCAGACCTGGCCCACCCCCGCGAGGAGCTGGCGGAACGGTTGGCCGATTATTTGCGCGGTGCCGAAGGCATCGCCTTCCGGGTGGGCAAGCACCCCGAGGTGGAGCCCCACGTGCTGCAGGCCTGGGCTGGTCAGCTCGACCGTGCCCCCCGCAGCGGTACGGCGGCCCTGGGCCTGGTGGCGCCCTGTCCGCTCCTGCATGCCCTGCGGCTGCGCAAGAGCCCCGAAGAAATCGCGCGGATGCGCGAAGCGGCCCGCATCTCCGCCGAGGCCCATGAACTGGCCCGCCAGGTGGCCCGCCCAGGGCTGAACGAGCGCCAGGTTCAGGGGGTGATCGAGCAGCACTTCCTCGAGCAGGGGGCCCGCGGCCCGGCCTACGGCTCGATCGTCGCCGGTGGGGACAACGCCTGCGTGCTGCACTACACGGCGAACAATGCGTTGCTGAAGGACGGCGATCTGCTCTTGATCGACGCCGGTTGTTCTCTGAACGACTACTACAACGGAGACATCACCCGCACCTTCCCAATCAACGGCCGCTTCAGCGCCGAGCAGCGCGCCCTCTATGACCTCGTGCTCGCGGCCCAGGAGGCGGCCGTGGCCGTCGTTGCTCCGGGGCAGACCGCTGAAGGCGTCCATGACACCGCCGTGCGCGTGCTGGTGGAGGGCTTGGTGGACCTGGGTCTGCTGCGGGGCGAGGTGGACGGGATCATCGAGCAGGGGGCCTACCGGCACCTCTACATGCATCGCACCGGCCATTGGTTGGGCCTGGACGTCCATGACGTCGGTGCCTATCGCCTGGGTGAGCACCATGTGGCCCTCGAGACCGGCATGGTGCTGACGGTTGAGCCAGGTCTCTACGTCAGCGATCGGCTGCCGGTCCCCGAGGGGCAGCCTGAGATCGAGGCGCGCTGGAAGGGGATTGGCATTCGGATTGAGGACGACGTGGCGGTGACCGACCACGGCCACGAGAACCTCACCGCCGCCGCCCTCAAGGCTCCGGCGGCCTTGGAGCGCTAGGCGATCGCCTGCTCCAACGCCGCCAACACAGCGGTGGTGTTGGCGATGACCGCATCAGCACCGGCGGCCCGCAGCTGCTCCTCATAGGCCCCGCGGCGCGGGCTGTTCTGGAGGTGCGGCGGGGCCACCGCCAGGCTGATGAAGCGTTGAGCGGGGCGCTCTTGGCGTGCCCGCACCACGGTGGTGACGTCAGCCACGGTGTCCCCCAGGTAGGCCACCGGCACGGTTGCCGCTGCCAGGGAGCCCGCCAGCCGCAGGAAGCCGCTGGGGTCCGGTTTGTCGGGGGCCTCCCCCATGGCGATGAGCGGCGGCTGCCTCAGGCCAAGGCGGGTCTCCAGCACGAAGCGGGCCGAGGGCGGCTCGGCGCCACTGACAAATCCCCAGGCCACATCCGCCGCCGAGAGAGAGGCAAAGAACGCGGGATCCACCAGCAGGGGCTCGTTGCGGATGAAGCCCGCCCAAGCCGCGGGGTCACCCTCTGGATCACCACCGAAATAGAAGCTGTTGAAGACCTCCACCAGTGCCTCAAAGGCCGGGAGGTCTTGCTGACCCTGCCGGCGCAGCAACTCCAGGGAGGCCTCCCAGTCGTTGTTCCAGCACCCCTCGGCCTTCAGGGCATCGATGCTCTCGGGGCTGGGCCGCTGGCCGCTGTAGTGATGCACCGTCTCCACGATGGCCTTGCGGTAGCTGCCTCCCACATCGCGGATCACGCCGTCGATGTCGAACAGGAGAACAGCGCGCGGGCTCAGGGGACTGGAGAACAGCGGCTGGTAGGTTAGTTGTTTGTCATTAAGCCTTGAGCGCGGACACCATGAGCACCGAGAGCGCTGAGAGCGCCGCGGCGACTGCTGCTACGACTGCCTCGACAGAAGCTCCGGCAACGGAGACCACTGAGGCTCGTCCGGTGCTGAGTGGTGCCAGCGCTGCCCTGGCGACCGCCACCATCGACGAGAACGGCGTTCCCTCCGGCCGTACCCCGAAGGCCGATGAGGGCCGCTTCCTGGTGAAGATCCTCTGGCTGCCCGACAACGTGGCCCTGGCCGTCGACCAGATCGTCGGTGGCGGCCCCAGCCCCCTGACCTCCTACTTCTTCTGGCCCCGTGAGGACGCCTGGGAAACCCTGAAGACGGAGCTGGAAGGCAAGAGCTGGATCACCGATAACGAGCGCGTTGAAGTCCTCAACAAGGCCACCGAGGTGATCAACTACTGGCAAGAGGAAGGCAAGGGCAAGAGCCTGGAAGAGGCCAAGCTCAAGTTCCCCGACGTCACCTTCTGCGGTACCGCCTGATTTGCGGTTCCCCCGTTTCCTTGGCCCCCGCAGAGCGGGGGCTTTTTTGTGCCTGCTCAGCGGCGCGGGCTGACCACTTGATCAAAGCTGCTGGCGGTGATCAGTCCCGGTTGGCTGGCGGTGTCCACGGTGAAGGAGCGAGATTCCGCCTGGCTGGTGCCATCCGGATAGACGAAGGTCACGACCCCCTGCAGGCTGACCTTGCTGCCATCGCGGCTGATTTCCTGGAGGTTGTCGACGGCCACCCGTTGGAACTGGCTGAAGAAGGCGGGGTCGAACTGATCGGCGGCTTGGGGGCTGAAGAGTTGCTTGGCGGCAGCGGTGTTCCCCAGGGAGATGTCGTCGTACAGCTGGCGGACGGTCTCAATGGCCTGGTTCAACTGCAGTTGGGCTGGATCCAACTTGGGTTCGCTGGTGGCCGGCTCCGGTTCGGTTTGGGTGGGTTCGGGCTCGCTCACCAGGGCCGGCGCCGTTGCCGTGGAGGGCGTCATGGAGCGGTTGAGCAGCACCAGCCAGGTGAGGGCGCCAACAACGCCCACCACCAGCACGCCAGCGATGAAGCTCAGCACTGCGACGACACCGCTGTTGGAGCGAACGGGGGTATCCACCACGGCGGTGGGCTCGTCCTGGAGGTCGCTGGGGATGGCCTGCCCATCGGGGGCCAGGCCCAGCAGGCCCCGCAGGACTTCGGCCATCCGCAGGCACAGGGCCGGGGCGAAGAGGGCGTCGAGCTCCTGCTGCAGCCGCAGGTTGAGTTGGGTTTCGCTGGGTAGGGGCGGCCGCTCGGCCACGGCCTCCTGGAAGGCGGCGGTTTGCACCAGGTGCTTCAGGGCCGGCAGCAGCAGCAGTTCGTTGTCTCCGCAAAAATCGCTGAGCAGCGCCTGGTAGCGGCGCACATCACTGCTGATCCCCCGCTCAAAGTCCGCCAGGATTTGGCGCCGCAGCTTCACGCCGAGCTGGTAGTCGTTCATGGTCGCGCCGGGGCGCGGGATGGCCCTTGAGTCTCGCTCGCCGCCTCCCATTGCGCCCGCAGGGCTTGCTCCAGGGCTGGGCAGATCTTCGGCTCCGCCTTGGCCCCAGGTGCGCTGCTGGCAATCAGGGCGCCCAGGGGATCTCGCTCGGGATGATCCAGCAGCGCCTGGGCTTGGGCGGGACTGCTCTTGAAGGCCAGGAATTGCTGGCGCCGTTGCTTGAGGCTGGCCTCAATCCGCTCGGGGTGCTGGCAGAGCTGTTGGATCTCGAGGGCCAGCGGATCAGGGGCCTTGGGCCACCACCAGAGGCCCCCCGCGATCAGGGCTGCGGCAGCGCCCAGGGCGGTGAGGACCCCCGCCTTCCCGCGCCGGGCTGGTTCGCTGCGCTGGGCGATGGCAACGGAGACATCGTCACCGCTGCCTTGGGCCGTGATTTCCTCCAATCCCTGGACCAAGGCCTCCCCCTGGATCTCCAGCATCTGCTGGCAGAGCTGCAGGAAGTCCCCATCGGTGGCGCAGGACTTGCGCACCCCATCGGTGCAGAGCACCAGGGCGGTTGTGGGGAGGGCGGACTGGAGTTGGACCCGCGTGGACCAGGCATCCAGGGCTTCGCTTTGGCAGAGGCTCAAGGTGGCCTCTCCTGTGGCGTTGCTCAGTTGCTCCTGGTTCACCAGACGGGCGTCCCCATCGGCGTGGATCTCCACGAGGTCCCAATCGCCGATGCCGGTGCAGCCCCACCAGTCGGGGCTCAGCAGGACCAATCCCAGGGTGCAGCCGTAGAGCGCGCTGGAGAAGGCTTCGTCCGCTGAAGCGGCCTGGCTGCTCCAGTGCTCCTCGATCGCCCGGAGCCAGCGCTGCTGAATCGCGGTGGGCAGCTCCTGCGCGAGCTGCCGGCGCCAGCCGTCTTGATCCTGAAGGGAGAGCGTCCTGGCCAGCGCCGCGACCGACTCCTCTGCCGCAGCGCAGGCCAGCTGGCTACCCACATCGCTGAGGCGATAGCGGCTGCCGCCATGGCCATCGGAGACCAGCAGCAGTTGCAGCTCAGGGCCGACTTGGCAGACCTGCGAGGCGTCTTGGCAGGGTTTGCCCTGTCGCCGGTGGGCGGCGCCGATCACGCTGCAATGGCGTGCGCCAGTCCAGGCCGGTCTCACCACACCAGTGGACCGACATCATCGACGGGGTCCAGCAGGGTCGGCGGCAGATCCGGCAGGGGAATGTTGCCTGCGTCCTGCGGCGTGTCATCCAGCCGGCTGGCGGGCATGGAGGCCGCTCCGACCACGGCGGTGGAGGCCCATTGGATGTACTGCGCCAGGGTTGTGGCATTGCTGGCCTGCAGCGGTCGCCGCGGCGACTTGCCGCCACCGCTGGGCTCAGGACCAATGAACTGCTGCAGCACCTCGAGGTCGGCGTCATGGCCCATGGCAATCGCCAGGCGCACGGCCTTCTGGGCCCAGGGCTGACGCATCAGCTGGCTCAGCCCCGCATCGAAGTCGTCGGTGGGTTGGCCATCGGAGATCAGCACCAAGACCGGGGGGAGAGCCCGCTCCTCCATCGGCGGGGACTGCAGCACGCCGGCCACCAGCTCCAGCGCTTCCCCCATGGCGGTGATGCCACCGGCCTCGAGATCACGCCACTGCAGCTCCTGCACGGGTGTGGGCTCGGCCAGATGCCAGGCGGCGCCATCGGCAAAACGCACGGCCCGCACCAGCACCCGGGCTTCAGGGTTTTGCTCGGCCACCTCCGCCATGCCCGGCAGGGACTGCCGGATCGCCTGATTCAGGGCCTGCATCTTGCCCTGGGCGGCCATGGAGCCGGAGCAATCGCAGAGGTAGATGAAGTGCAGCGGGCGGTTGCTGAGGCGAACGTTGGGGAAGGGCATGGCTTATCTGCGGATCGGGGTGATCGGCCCGGCCTGGGTGCTGAGCTGCTGCAGGGCCGCGACATTACAGGTTTTGCCCGGCTCCACCTCCAGCAGCTGGCCGTTGCTCAACTGGCCTTGCCAGGCCGTTGCTCCGAGGTTCCTGAGACCGACAACGCTTGGGTCCGTGGGGTGGCCGACCAGTTGCGCCAGGGGCTGATCGAGCCGCTCGCTGTCGCGTCCATCGAAGTGATGGGGGTAGAGGTCATTGCCTGGGCAGGCCGCCACCTGTCCTCGGGGGAGCTGCAGTTGCAGGACCGCCGGGTTGGTGTGACCGCAGCTCCAGCAGGGTCCGCTGTGGAAGAGCTCTTCGCCGCAGTGCTGACAGAGGCGGCGTTGGTCCAGGCAGCGCGCGAGCACCTGTTTCCACTGCCCGGTCAGGGGGCGCATGCCGGGTTGCCGAAGCCCCGCGCCAAAGCTCGTCTCAAACAGCTGCTGCAGGCTCCGCGGGTAGATCGGCCAGGTCAGCAAGGCCGCGGCGTGTTCCTCCGGATCAGGCCGGTTCGCGGGGTTCTCTGGATCAAAGATGAACAGGGCCTCCTCGCCGTAGAGCCGGCGCCGGGCGGGTTCATCGAGGCAGCGGATCGCCAGTTCCTGTCGCCCGCGGAAGGGGTCGTGGCGGGTGAGCAGCCGAAAGAGCAGCACGGCCAGGCTGAATTGATCCGTGCTGGCACTGGGCTTGGCTGCCCCCAGCAGCACCTCCGGGGCCATGAATCCTGGGGTCCCGAGCACGCTGCCGGCGCCCTGGCCGTCGATCGCGACGTTGTCGTTGTCGCAGATCAGGATCGCGCCATCGCCCGGCCTGAGGAAGAGGTTCCCCAGGGAGATGTCCTTGTAACAGAGCCCCTTGAGGTGGAGTTCGTGGAAGGCATCGGCCAGGTGAAAGCAGGCCCGCAGGATGTTCTGCAGGCTGATCTCCATCCGCCCGCCGGCATGGAGATGGGCCCCCTGAAAACCACTGGGACGCAGGGGCATCAAGTAGCCAAAGCCTGGCTCTTGGCAGCGGATCAGGGGCCGACTCTCGGCGCTGGGCTCCAGCAGTGCCATGGGCCAGAGAAAGGCGCCGTTGGGAGCCCCCAGGCGAATGCTTTGCTGCAGGCGCTGCCGCAGCAGTGGGTCGCGGGCGATGCAACTGGGGAAGTACCACTTCAGGGCGAGCTCCTCCGCACCGCAGCGCACGGCGTAGACCTGCCCCTGGGTTCCGCCCCCCAGGAGGCGCGTGAGTTCAAGGGGTTGATCGAGGCCGTCGAACGGCAGGCGTGTCCCCAGCGGCAGCAGGCTGTTCATCGGCCCTGGCTGGCGAGGGCCTTGCGGATGCCGTTGCGATGGGCCAGGGCCGTGCGGCGGTTGGCAAAGCCATGGCGTAGGGCACGGCCATCCCGCAGCACCACCACCAGGCTGTGGTCCTTGCGGGAACCCAGCACGATCCAGCCGCCCAGGGCGCCGAGTTCTAAAGGCCAGAAGATCAGGGGGAAGGGCAGCAACAGCAGCCCCCCGAGGCAGAACAGCAGCCACCAGCTGAAGACGTGGGGGTGGCGGGGCAGGCTCTGCACTCCCGCCGAGAGGATCTCGGCCAGCTCCACCGCTTCCCCATCCACATCGATTCGGCGGGGCGCTGCGGGTTTGGAGACGGGGGCAGCGGGTTTGGCGATCGGCGCGGTGATCAGCTCGAACTGCAGCACGGGGCCCTGGAGTCCCAGCCGGATCTCATCGCCATCCTCGAGCTGGCGGCACTGCTGAATCCGTTGCCCTTCGAGGAAGGTGCCGTCGTTGCTCTGCCACTCGCAGATCAACCAGCCCTGGGTTTGCGAGAACCGGACGACGGCGTGGTGATCGGAGACCCCGGTTTGGCTGGCGAGGCAGAGCCGATTGCTCGCCGCCTTGCCGATCGTCAGGGGCTGTTTGGGATCGAGGGGCGCGGCTTTGCTGGGATCGCTGGCGAGCAGCAAGCGGGCTTTGGGGGCGCTCATCGCTCTCCTCGGCGGCGCGCCCACCAGAGTCTCCAGTCATCGCGCAGGTCGTTCCAGAGGCCGCCATCCCCCTCGCGATAGGGCACGACACGCCCGGGGAAGAGGACCGCTTTGCTGGCCAGCGCCAGCGCCACGAGCACCATCAACAGCAGGATCCAGCCCGGGATCGCACCCACCCAGGTGAAGGCAAAGAAGGCCCGCAGGGCATAGAGCCCGATCGTGATCGCCAACCAGAGGCGGAAGGGCTCCCAGGGGTCCCGTTGACGCTGCACCGAAGGGGGGCGGAGGTGGGCTGGTCTTAGCCTATGGCTGGACTGCAACACCCGCCTGAGCACCTCCTCTCGCTTGGATCGTCTTGCCTCACCGGCCGTTCGGGAGGCTTGGAAAGACTTTGCCCGTGCAGCCCTTCGCGGACCTTGGCGAGAGCGGCCCGAGGCGGTGCGGAGCACCCTGCCTGCCTTGCTGGAACACCAGGCGCGCCTGGAGCTCTGGGGGAAGGACGGGAAGATCCAGGAGCTCGAGCTTGAGCCCAGGCGTTATCGCCTGGGCCGTGATCCGGCCTGCGAGCTGCCGTTGAGCGATCCGAGTCTCAGCCGGGTGCACGCGATCCTCGAGAAGGAGCGTCCCAGCGACCGGGACTTTGCCTTGGAGGACTTTGGTTCCTCCAATGGCCTGTTCCATCGGGATCGTCGGATCCGCTGGATTCAGCTGCGGGATGGGGATGCGGTGCAGCTGGGCTCGCCCCTCAAGGGCCAGGCGCCTGAGCTGCGCTACGTCCACCCCCGCAGCCCCCTGGAGCAGGCGATTCGCCTGGTGGGCATCACGGCCTTGGCGGGCTCAGCCCTGTTGGTGAGTGGCATGCTGCTGGCCGCCAGCATTGGCGGCGGCTCCCGGATCCGCAGCATCGACGGTCCGGTCAAGATCTTTGCGGCCGATGGTCAGCAGGTGGATGCCAAGGAGGGGGCCTCCACGGCGCTGCCGTCCTTGCAGTCCTATCCGCTGCACCTGCGCCAGGCCCTGCTGGCCTCCGAGGAGGCCCGCTTTGGTTGGAACAGCGGCATCGACCTGTTCGGCACCCTGCGCTCCGCTGTGTTGGGGAGCGGCGGCGGCAGCGGCCTCACCCAACAGGTGGCGCGCATGGTCTACCCGGAGGTGGGGCGCGACCTAAGCCTGACCCGCAAGCTGCGCGAGCTATGGGTGGCCCTGCAGCTGGAGGTGGGCTTCAGCAAGAACCAGATCCTCAAGCTCTATCTCGATCGCGCCTACCTGGGCCTGGGGACCGAAGGCTTTGAGCAGGCGGCCCAGCTCTACTTCCGCAAGTCCGCCAGCGATCTGGACGTCGGCCAGTCGGCCTTTTTGGTGGGACTGCTTCCCAGCCCGAACGGCTACAGCCCCTGCAACCTCGAGGACCCAGGCGCGGGCCTGGAGCGCCGCAACCTGGTGCTGAAGCTGATGCACGAGCAGGGTTGGTTGAGCGATCAGGGCCTGATCGATGCCCAGCGGCGGCCCCTGAACATCGATCCCTCGGCCTGCCGGGAGTCGAGCTTCAGCAGTTACCCCTTCTTCAGCGACTACGTCATTGGTGAGCTCGAGGGCACCCGCTTTGGTTTGAACCTCAGGGGCGGTGATGGGGCTGGCAATTACGCGGTGGAGAGCACGATCAACCCCAAGCTGCAGCAGTTGGCCCAGGAGCAGCTGAAGCGTTTTTTGGAGGGGCCCGCGGCCGCGGCGGGGCTGACCCAGGGGGCGCTGATCAGCCTGAATACCGAGACCGGCGACATCCTGGCCTACGTCGGCGGTGGCGATTACAGCCGCTCGAGTTTTGATCGGGTTCAGGCCCTGCGCCAGCCCGGCTCGACCTTCAAGTTGTTCCCCTTCCTGGCGGCCTTGGCCGCCGGCGTCTCACCGTCCGAGTCCATCTCCTGTGCCCCACTGGACTATGTGGGGGGCTGCCGTCAGTCCGCCGGAGCGATCAGCGTGGCCGCGGGTCTGGCGGGTTCGGAGAATGTCGTGGCCCTGCGGCTGGCGGAGCGGGCGGGGTTCTCCCAGGTGCTCAAGCTGGCGCGACGGCTGGGCATTTCGACGCCCCTGGACGCGGACTACAACACCATGCTGGGCGGCCGGGAGACCTATCTCTACGAGATGGCCCGGGCCTATGCCGTGGTCGCGAACGGGGGGAGATCGGTGCCCGTGCACGGGGTCAGCCGCATCTATGACCTGGGCATCTGCCGATCGCTGAAAAGCCTGGACCGCTGTCCGGCCCGGGGTGTGACGACCCCGATTGGAGAGCGATCTCGCCAGTTGATCCGGCCAGAGGTGGCTGCGGTGATGGATCAGATGTTGGCTGGGGTGGTCCAGGGCGGAACGGGCCGAGCGGCGGCGGTGGTCCCGGATGCTCGCGGCAAGACCGGCACCACCAACAACGGCGTGGATGCCCTGTTCATCGGCTACTCCCCCTCGCTGAAGGTTCTGACGGCGATTTGGATGGGGAACGACGACAACCGTCCCGCCTCAGGAGCGAGCGGTGGCTTGGTGGCGCAGCTTTGGGGGCGCTACATGCAGCAGGCCGCTAGAGCCCTGCCTGCAGCCGGCTGATCAGGGCCCAGACCAGACCCAGGATCAGTCCCCAACTGCAGCTGGAGGCCAGCAGGCGTTGCAGGGCCGTGCTGCGTTCCTCGGGTTGCTGGCGAGGGAGCTGCCAGCCCAGTTGCAGGGCCCCCACCAACAGCAGCAGTACCCAAGCCGGGATGCTCAGCCCCAGGGGACGAAAGACCAAGAGCTTCCAGTGCAGCAGGCTGGAGCCGGCCGCCAGGCCGATCAAGGCACAGACCGGCCCGGCGGATCCGCTCCAGGTTCGTTGGACGCTCCAGCGTTGGGCGCAGAGTGCGGCCAGGCTCAGGCAGGCCAGGGCCGTCAGGCTGTAGCGCAGGATCACCTGGCCGAGGGGCAGGGGCGAGTTCCCCAGGACGATCAGCAGCACGGCCAGATTCACCGCGGCTTCGAGACCGCTGCCATGGACCCAGGGGGAACTGATCCAGCGCCAGACCTGCCGCGGTTGTGAGGCCTGCTCGCTGCTCAGACTCCAGCGTCGCCTCAGGCTGCTGCGCCACGGTCCGACGGCCAGGCCGGCCAGGCTCAGCACCAGCACCAGACCCCCGCTCCAGCCCCAGCCATCAAAGATCAGCCGGTCCAGTTCCTGGCCGAACCAGCTCAGCACCAAGGCGCCGCAGGCTGAGAGGGCCAGCCCTGGGGCGAGTGGTTCCAGACCCTTGAGGGCCGTTGCGGCAGGAGCGGCCGCAACGCTCTGGCGCGGTGGGACGGCCGCAGGCTCGCTTGTCCCGCAGGCGGCGTCGAGCAGATCCTGAAGCTCGCTTTGGACCTCGGCGGAGTAGGTCTGTCGAATGTGTGCCCCCAGGCTGGCGCGGGCACTGGTTTGGCTGGCGCCGCTGCCATGGAGCAGCTGCAGCAGCAGGGGTTGGTTGGCAAGGTCTCGAATCGGACCCTTCAGCGCGTCCTCCGCGCCGAGGGCATCGATGAGGCGATTGGCGATCGCCCGTCCGCTTTGCAGCGCCTCAGGGTTCTGGATCTGCCATTGGCGCAGCTGCCTGCCGAGAGTCGTGCCGAGGCCCATGGCTTGGGATCTGTGGGCTGAGCATAAAAAAGCGCCCCATTTGGGGCGCTGGTGCGTGCAACTGGAGGCAGCGCTCAGTTGTTGAGGGTTGCCGCTTGAACCCGAGCGCGGGCACGGGAGACGGCTTGTTGGGCCTTGAGCTTCTCGGTGCTGGCGGCCTGACCTTCGAACTGGTTGGCAGCAGCGGTGGCGGCTTCCAGTTCTTTGTTGGCTTCGTCAGCGTTGATAGCGCTACCGAGTTCAGCGGTGTTCACCAGGACGGTGACTTCATCCGCTTCGATCTCGGCAAAACCACCCTGGAGGGCGATGGCTTTCCAGTCGTTGTTCTCGCGCACACGCAGCACCCCGTAGTCGAGGGCGGTGAGCAGGGAGACGTGACCGGGAAGAATGCCCAGTTGGCCCGTGGTGGAGGGAAGGATCACTTCGTCGGCAGGGCCGTCGAAGACGCTCTGGTCTGGAGCCAGAACGCGGAGGGTGAGAGACATCAGCTAACGCTCCGGATCAGCCTTTGGCGTCGGCTTGGATCTTGGCCGCCTTGGCCTTCACTTCGTCGACGTTGCCCACCAGATAGAAGGCAGCCTCGGGCAGGTGATCCAGTTCACCGGAGAGAACCATGTTGAAGCCCTTGATGGTGTCCTCGAGCTTCACGTACTTACCGGGCATGCCGGTGAAGATCTCAGCCACGAAGAAGGGCTGGGAGAGGAACTTCTCGATCTTGCGGGCGCGGTCCACGGTGCGACGGTCGTCTTCGGACAGTTCGTCCAGACCCAGAATCGCAATGATGTCCTGGAGCTCCTTGTAGCGCTGCAGGGTGGACTGCACGGCGCGGGCGGTGCGGTAGTGCTCGTCACCCACAACGGAGGGCTGGAGCATGGTGCTGGTGGAATCCAGGGGATCCACAGCGGGGTAGATGCCCTTGGAAGCCAGGCCGCGGCTCAGCACGGTGGTGGCGTCCAGGTGAGCAAAGGTGGTCGCCGGTGCGGGGTCGGTCAGGTCGTCCGCAGGCACGTACACAGCCTGAATCGAGGTGATGGAGCCCTCGAGGGTGGAGGTGATGCGCTCCTGCAGTTGACCGACGTCGGTGCCCAGGGTGGGCTGGTAGCCCACAGCGGAAGGCATGCGGCCCAGCAGTGCGGAGACTTCGGAGCCGGCCTGAACGAAGCGGAAGATGTTGTCGACGAACAGCAGCACGTCCTGCTTGTTCACGTCGCGGAAGTGCTCAGCCATGGTCAGAGCCGAGAGACCGACGCGCATGCGGGCGCCGGGGGGCTCGTTCATCTGGCCGTAGCAGAGGGCCACCT
>NZ_JAFMFX010000103.1:0-3759 GCF_017855895.1 Vulcanococcus sp. CPBay_Sum15L08_68
ACCCCATCGCTCGAGGCCATCACAGCCAGTTGGCGCACCATTCAGGAGCTGGGGCCCTTCACAACTGATGTCTGGCCCTTCATCGAGCAGGAAACCAGCCGCCTGCGCCGAAGCCTGGCGAGCTGGTGTGGGGTCGGCCCCCATCGCATTGCCCTCACCGAGAACGTCACCAGTGGATGTGTCTTACCCCTCTGGGGCTTGCCCTGGGAGGAGGGCGATGAGCTGCTGATCAGTGACTGCGAGCACCCAGGCGTGGTCGCGGCCTGCCAAGAACTGGCCCGCCGCCACAACCTGACCCTGGCCACCCTGCCGGTGCTGGAGCTCTGCCAGACCACCGCCCAGCGGGCCCTTGAGGGAGCCGTTCTGGAGCAGCTCCAGACCTGCCTGAAGCCCAGAACCCGACTCCTGGTCCTCTCCCACCTGCTCTGGAACACCGGCTCCGTGATGCCCATCGCTGCGGTGGCCCAACACCTGCAGGCGCACCCCCAACAACCCTGGCTGCTGGTGGACGCAGCCCAGTCCATGGGCAGCCTTCCCGTCGCCGAAGCGGCGCAGGCAGCCGACATCTACGCCTTCACCGGTCACAAGTGGTGCTGCGGCCCAGAGGGCCTGGGGGGAGTTGCCCTCTCCGAGCGGCTCCTGGATCAAGGCCAGCCCACCTTGATCGGCTGGCGCAGCCTCGAGCAGGAGAGCAGTGCCGGCAGCAGCTGGCACCGCGATGGTCGACGTTTTGAGGTCGCCACCTCCTGTGTGCCCCTCTTCAGTGGACTGCGGCAATCCCTGGAGTTGCTCAGTGCAGAGGGCAGCGAGACGGAACGCCTCGAGAGGATTCGCCAGGGCAGTCACCAGCTCTGGCAAAACCTGCAGGCGCTCCCCGGCTGCCGCACCCTCTTGAGCGAACCCCCGCCAGCTGGTCTGGTCAGCTTTCGCCTGGAGGGAGTTGAGACCGCGCAGGCGGTTGAGGCCTTGGGTCAAGCGGGGCTCTGGATCCGGCGACTGGATTCACCGGATTGCCTCAGGGCCTGCACCCATCTCTGCACCCTCCCCACAGAAATCGAGGCCCTGAGCGCAGCCGTGAGTGAGCTGCTTCCCTAACAGGGTCGACTGCGCAGCGCCTTCTCGGCCTCCTCGCGGTCGTCGAAATGGACCTTCTTGGTCCCCAGGATTTGATAGTCCTCGTGGCCCTTACCGGCGATCAAGACCAGATCCTTGGGACCAGCCATGGCGATGGCCGCCGCGATGGACTGGGCCCGATCCACGTCCACTTGGACTGGGGTCCCCTCAGGGATCCCGGCCAGCACATCCTTGAGGATTTGCTCGGGGTCTTCGGTGCGGGGGTTATCGGAGGTCACCAAGACCTGATCGGCCAAGCGGGCGGCGATCGCCGCCATCTGGGGACGCTTGGTTCGGTCGCGATCTCCCCCGCAACCAAAGACACAGATCAGCTGCCCTTCCACAAAGGGGCGGCAGGCCTTCAGGGCACTCTCCAAACCGTCGGGGGTGTGGGCGTAATCCACCAGCACCGCCGGAGCAGCGGCGTCGCCGCAGTCGGCGCGGGCCACCTGAACACGCTCCATCCGGCCGGGAACGCCCTTGAAGCTGCCCAGGGCCTCCAACATCGCCCCCAGGGGGAGTCCCTGCTGCAGCAAGACACCAACGGCCTCCAGCAGGTTCATCAGGTTGAACTTGCCCAGCAACGGCGAGCTGAACGCTCCGCGACCCAGCGGGGTAATCAGAGTTCCGCTGACCCCCTGCGAACCCATCTGCAGCGCCTCCATCCGTAGATCGGCGTCAGAGTCCGGCTCCAAGGAGGCCCGCCAGCAGCGATCCCCCAGGCGCTCGGCCAATTGCTTGCCCCAGGGGTCGTCGACATTGACCACGGCCCGGGCCTCAGGGGCCAGCAAGGGCGCTGCAAACAACTTGGCCTTGGCCTCGAAGTAGGCCTCCATTGAGGGGTGGTAGTCGAGGTGGTCCTGGGTCAGGTTCGTGAAGATCGCCCCGGCAAACCGGCAGCCACTGATCCGCTGTTGATCCAGGGCATGGGAGCTCACCTCCATGGCCGCAATCCGCGCTCCGGATTCGGCCGCCAGGGCCAACTGCGCCTGCAGCTCATCGGCGAAAGCCGTGGTGTGCTGCGCCGTGATGCTGTGGCCGGGCCAGCGGTTGATCAAGGTGCCAAACAGGGCGGCTGGGTAACCACAAGCGCTGGCCAGGTGCTCCAGCAGGTAGGTCGTGGTGGTCTTGCCGTTGGTCCCCGTGACCCCGATCAAAGCCGTGCGTTGACTGGGCTGCTGCCAGAACTCCGCCGCCAGCAGGCCGGCCCAACGGGAGACGGGATCGGAGACCACCAACACCGCATCACCATCGGCCGGGGGCCTGGCCTCCGCTGCTGAGCGCCCAATCACCGCCAGGGCCGCTCCCAACTGAAGTGCCTCAGGCCAAAACGTTCCCCCATCCACCGTGGCGCCGGGCAGCCCCACAAAGACAGTCCCAGGGCCCACACGGCGCGAATCGCAGCTCACCCCCTGCACGTCGCCATTGCCCAGCCCTGGGGGGACAGCCAGCCCGACCTCTCGCAGCAGGGAGTGGAGCCGTTGGGCCATGGGTGGGCGCGCGATACCGCTGTTTTAAGTCGGTTCTGCGCTGAAAACGTCGCCCCTGAGACCAGTCCCGTGAGCCTCAATCAAGACACCCCAGGCGGGCCGGCTACTGAACCCCCTGTTGGGCCAGCCACAGGGCCAACTGAGGCGCACCCAGCCGCGGTGAAACGCGGGGCAAAACCCTCTCTGCGCCGGTGCTTCGATCCAGCAGCACCGGCACCTCCAGGTCAAAGCGCGCCAGCAGTTGGGGGTCGAGATCGACATCCACCGCCTCGAAGGACACCCCAGCAGCACGCAACTTCTCCTCAAGCCCCTCGCAGAGGCAGCAGCCCACACGGGTCACCAGCACCAGAGCTGCCATCAATCGGGCACCGGGTCACACCCGCAGGGCGTCCAGGGGTGACAGCGCAGCAGGCGCTTGATCGTCAGCCAACTGCCGCGCCAGGGGCCATGGCGCTCGATCGCCTCCAGGCCATAGGCGCTGCAACTGGGGATGAAACGGCAGCGGGGAGGGCCCAGCAGCGGCGAGATCGCCAGGCGATAGAAGCCGATCAGGGCCAGCAGCAGGCGTTGAAGCAGGCTGTTCATTGGTGCTTCGGGCCGAGCGATAGGATCAACAGCTGGCGTGGCGTTAAGCCTTGCAGCGGAGTGGGGTCCCTGGACCACAGCTCCATGCTCTCAGGCAAGCCATGTCTGGATCAACCTGAACATCCGCACCTATGTCTCGCTACCGCGGCCCTCGCCTGAGGATTACGCGGCGCTTGGGAGACCTTCCTGGTCTCACCCGTAAGTCCGCCAAGCGGTCTTATCCCCCCGGTCAGCACGGCCAAGCCCGTCGCAAGCGCTCCGAATACGCCATCCGTCTGGAAGAGAAGCAGAAGCTTCGCTTCAACTACGGCATCTCCGAGCGTCAGCTCGTGCGCTACGTGAAGAAAGCGCGCGCCCAGGAGGGTTCCACCGGAACCAACCTGCTGAAGCTGCTCGAGAACCGTCTCGACAATGTTTGCTTCCGCCTCGGCTTCGGCCCCACCGTCCCCGGTGCCCGTCAGCTGGTGAACCATGGCCACGTGACCGTGAACGGCCGCGTCGTGGACATCGCCAGCTACCAGTGCAAGGCCGGTGATGTGGTCGCCATCCGCGAGCGCAAGCAGAGCAAGAA
>NZ_JAFMFX010000039.1:0-16844 GCF_017855895.1 Vulcanococcus sp. CPBay_Sum15L08_68
GCGGAGGCGTCCTGCTCGACCCAACCATCATCCGGGTAGTGGATGGCAAGCGGCACCTGGGCCGAGGCCACCGACTCGCCGTTGGAGGACACCAGAACGGCGCGAGAACTGCTGGTGCCCTGGTCGAGAGCTAACAGATAGGACTCAGACACAGGCAAAAGGGTTTCCCCACTCTTACGGGCTTCCAGCGGATCTGTCAGGGGCTTGACGCAGCACGAGACAGTGGAAACAGCTCAAAAGTCGCATCTGCCGATGACCTCGCTCTGGAGTACTGCGCCTGCAGTGGCGGCCCTACTCGGCGGTGGGTTGCTGTCCCTTCTGGCAGCAAGGATCTTTGGGATCTTCTTCGGTCGTCTGACACGGCGAACGCGAAGCGAAACCGATGACTTCATCGTTCAGGTCATCACGGACACGATCCCAATCCTCGGCTGGGTCATCAGCGCCAGTTGGGCCTGGTGGCTGCTGCCGACCTCTCCGGAGGCGGATCGGGTGGTCTTCACCATCTCGAAACTCATCCTGGTGGTGTTCCTGGTGCGGCTGGTCAACCGCATCAGCCTGCGGTTGCTGCAACGCTCCGCGGCCCACAGCGGAGATCCAGCGGTCGGCAACATGCTCCGCGCCCTCGCGCCGATGTTGCGGGCGTTGGTCTGGTGCGTCGGCGCTGTCCTCTATCTGCAGAACATCGGTGTCCAGATGGCTGCGATCTGGGCTCTGCTGAGCGCCGGTGGCATCGGGGCAGGCTTGGCCTTAAAGCAGCCGGTCTCTGAATTCTTCGAATACATCACCATCCTTCTCGACAAGCCCTTCCAACCCGGTCAATTCATCCAAGTCGGAGAGGTCTGGGGAACGGTGGAGAGGGTGGGGGTGCGTTCGACCCGTCTGCGCAGCATCAACGGCGAAGCGATCGTCATGAGCAACAGCGCCCTGACCAGCTCAGTGGTGGCGAACTATGGGGAGATGCAAGAGCGGCGGCTGATCTATCGGCTGGGGGTGACCTACGACACCAGCCACGCCGTACTGGAACGGATCCCTGGCCTGTTGAAAGCGATCGTTGAGCAGGGGGGCGATGCCCGCTTTGACCGGGCCCATTTCGTGGCCTTCAACAGCAGCAGCCTTGATTTTGAGTTGGTCTATTTCGTTCCTTCGAACGACTACGTCCAGGCGATGGAAGCCCAGCAACGGATCAACCTGGCGATCGTCCAACGCTTCGCCCACGAGGGCATTGAGTTCGCCTTCCCGACGCAGACCTTGCACCTGCACAACTGCACTGAGGCCTTGGGTTCTGGGGTGTGACCCGACTTGCTATGGTGGGCGCTTGGGCAATTTGCCCGAAGTTGTGTTTTTAGAAGATCGGTCATGTCCCGGGTCTGCCAACTCACCGGCAAGCGCGCCAACAACGGCATGGCCGTCTCCCACTCGCACATCCGCACGAAGAAGCTCCAGCAGGTGAACCTGCAAGAGCGCCGTCTGTGGTGGGCTGAAGGCAACCGTTACGTGAAACTGCGGGTCTCCACCCGTGCCCTGAAGACCATTCAAAAGAAGGGCCTGGGCGCCTACGCCAAGCAGCTGGGCATCAACCTGGCCAAGATCTGAGCTTCAATCCTGGGAGTTCTCCCAGGATCAAGTTGAACCGCCGCAACCTGCTTGTTTCGTTTGGTGCTGCGGCCTTAGGCCTGCTGGGACTCCCCCGGCAGGCCTTTTCGATGGGAGGGACCCTGCCCGATCTCGATCAACCGGCCCCTGGCTTTGGGCTCTCCGGCGTGGTTCCAGGCGAGGGGGGGGCCGTCGAAGCCGTACGCAGCCTGAGCGATTTCAAAGGGCGCTGGGTGGTGCTCTACTTCTATCCCCGAGATTTCACGGAGGGGTGCACCTTGGAAGCCAAGGGCTTTCAACGGGATCTGCAGCTGTTCCATGCCCGCAATGCGGAAGTGGTCGGAATCAGCGCAGACGACACGGACTCCCACAAAGAGTTCTGCGGAAGCGAGGCGTTGACCTACCCGCTGCTCTCTGATCCCGGAGGAGAAACCAGCAAGCGCTACGGCAGCTGGATCCCGCCCTTCTCCCAACGTCACACCTTTTTGATTGACCCAGAAGGGGTTCTCAAAGAGCGCTGGTTAGGGGTACGGCCCCTAGGCCACAGCCAGGAGATCCTGAAGCGGCTGGATGAGCTACAGGCCTAAGGCTGCGCGCTGCTCCAGCAGCCTCAGGTGGGCTTGACCTGCAGGGAGGCTGTCGCAGAACAGGCAGTTGTCCTCAAATCGCACTTGATAAAGCTCGCCTTCGCTGGAGCGCAGCTGATAGATCACTCCCCCTTGGGGATCGACCAGCACAGGGACCTGGGCCATGGGTCTTCAGGAGCAACGAGCAGAGGCTGGCTCGGCGATTGAACCCTTGCCATAGGTGCATCAACTCATCATCCGTAGCGACCACTACAGGTGATGCGGGTGGCCACGAACCGGGGTGGACTTTGGTAGCGAATGGAACCTGAAGGGGTCTGACTGCTCTGCATGCTTGCCCCAATTCCACTCGAGCAATGTTTACCGAGTACAGGCCAAAGAAGGGATATGACGAATACTTCAGTGCCGCCGAAGGCCCTCGCTCCGGCCTCAAGCCCCTGGTGAACTCCCTGGGTGCACTCGGGATCGAGAAACTCAACCGCAATCACGCCGCCGCTGGAGTCCTACTGAAGCGACTCGGGGCCACCTTCAGGCTGAATGATTCGGGCGGACGCGTGGGGGAACGGATCCTGCCATTCGACCCGCTGCCACGCTTGATTCGCTCGAAGGAGTGGGAGCGTCTAGAGCGAGGACTGTCCCAGCGCCTAGAGGCGATTGATCAATTTCTGGGTGACATCTACGGCGAGCAACGCATCATCCGAGATGGGGTTATTCCGCGGGAGCACGTGGAAAGTTCCCTGGGGTGGAGGCGCGAGCTTCAAGGGTTCAAGCCCCCCCTGGGCAAATGGTGTCAAATCTCCGGGCTTGATCTGATCCGTGATGGAGAAGGAACCTGGCGCGTCCTGGAGGACAACCTGAGATGTCCTTCTGGTGTCGCCTATTTCCTGGAGAACAGGAGGGTGATGAAACGGATGTTCCCGAGCCTGTTTAGTGGCCGGGTCGTCCAGCCGATTGATCGCTACCCCTCCCAGCTGCTGCAGACCCTGAGGGAGCTGGCGCCCTGGACCGACTCCCCCCGGGTCGTCCTCCTGACCCCCGGGGTGTTCAACAGCGCCTATTTCGAACACAGCTATCTGGCTCAACAGATGGGCATTCCCCTCGTCGAGGGCAGGGACTTGGCCTGTGAAGACGGACGTGTATGGATGCGCACGACCCGTGGATTGGAGACCGTCGATGTGATCTACCGGCGCATTGATGATGACTTCCTCGATCCCGCCGTCTTCCGAAGCGACTCAATGCTGGGGGTCCGCGGACTGATGGAGGTCTATGCCCAGGGACGGGTGGCGATTGCCAACGCTCCTGGAACTGGAATTGCCGACGACAAGCTGATCTACGCCTATGTGCCGGAGATGGTGCGCTACTACCTCGGGGAGGAAGCCATCATCCAAAACGTCCCCACCTACCTCTGCTCTAAAGCTGAAGATCGGGCCTATGTCCTAAGCCATCTACGGGAGCTGGTGGTGAAAGCCGTCTCGGAAGCTGGAGGCTATGGGATGTTGATCGGACCCCATGCCAGTGACGAGGAGATCCAAGACTTCGCCACGAAGATCGAGGCCAATCCGCGCAACTTCATTGCCCAACCCACCCTGGAGCTCTCCACCGTCCCCTCCCTCAGTGACGGCGAGCTCTACCCCTGCCATGTGGATCTGCGGCCCTACATCCTGCGGGGCAAAACCACCTGGGTCACACCAGGCGGGTTAACCCGCGTGGCCCTCAAGCGGGGATCACTGGTGGTGAATTCCTCCCAGGGCGGCGGCTGCAAGGACACCTGGATCGTGGAGGACGCCCCATGCTGAGCCGCGTCGCGGATTCCCTCTATTGGATCAACCGCTATGTGGAGCGGGCCGAGAACATCTCCCGCTTTGTCGAGGTCAGTGCTGCCATGGCGCTGGACTGCCCCCCTGGTAGCGCAGAGCCCTGGCAACCCCTGATCGATGCCAGTGGTCATCGCTCTCTGTTTGATGCGCTCTACCCCGGTGGAGGTGAGCAGCAGGTTCTTGAATTTCTCATCCGCGCTGAGGCCAACCCCAACAGCATCGTCAACTGCATCGCGCTGGCCAGGGAAAACGCCAGGCAGATCCGGGACGTCATCACCAGTGAGATGTGGGAGCAGCTCAATGGTCTCTACTGGACCCTGGTCGAGAACGACGGGTTTTGGGAGGAGCCGACCCCAGAGCAGCTCAGGGAGATCCGGCGTGGCTGCCAATTGTTTTACGGAATTACCGATGCCACCCTCAGTCGGGATCTTTCCTGGCAGTTCAGCCGACTCGGTCGGCTGATTGAGCGGGCGGATAAGACCACTCGCATCCTTGATGTGAAGTACTTCCTTTTGCTCCCGAGCCCTGATGACGTCGGCGGGGTACTCGACGAGTTGCAGTGGATGTCTCTGCTGCGCAGTGCTGGCGCTTATCAGATGTTCAGGCAATCCAACGTTGGGGTGATTTCACCGGAAGCGGTGGCGTCCTTCCTGCTGCTCAATCCCCTCTTCCCGAGGTCGGTGCGCTACTGCCTCGAGCGGATCCATGAGACGCTTCAGGTGATCGGGCGCGATGCCGCCGCGGGGACGCCCGACGACCTCGAGTGCATGGTGGGTCTGACGCAGGCCCGCTGGAGTTTCAGCAAAATTGAAACGCTGATCGCAGGTGGCCTCCATGAGGCGATTGATGGTCTTCAGCAGGACCTCAACCAGCTGCACAATCTGATTCACGCTCGCTACTTCGTGCTTCCGGGCGGACTGAGCCCCGAAGACACAACAGTGATCCCCGTGAGCTCCGCCTCCCTGTCCACCACCGCTTCCGGTCAAGACCTGGCATGCGCGCCCGCTTAATTCATCGCTTCGACTACCGCTACAGCCAGCCCGTGCTGCTGGGACCCCATCGTTTTTGCCTGCGGCCCAGGCCCCATGGGTTTCAGCGTCTGATCGATTTCAAACTGAGCATTGAGCCTGAGCCGAGCCAGCTCTATGAGCTGATGGCAGCAGGTGGCGACACCATCACCCGGGCACGGTTTCTCCAGGAAACCGATTGTTTTCAGGTGGTGGCCACGAGCGAGGTTGAGACGTTCACACCACCCCTGATCGAAGCCTGCCTGGACGAAACGATGTTGAACCTGCCGCTCGCCATCGGCAGGCTGAACCCCGATCTCATGAGCAACCTCCAAGGCTGGTTGCCCAACGGTCAACATGATGCCGCCGCTGTCGATCTGGCCCAAGAAGCCCTCACAGGCAGTGATGGCAGCTGCCTGAGCTTTTTGCAGCAGCTGATCGAGATCATTCAGGACCGCGTCAAATACACCGAGCGCCATCAAGGCCCCGCTTGGCCTGCGGGCCGGACACTGAAGGAGCGGATCGGCTCCTGCCGTGATCTCGCCATGCTGATGATCGAGTGCTGCCGCAGCGTTGGACTTCCAGCCCGGTTTGTCAGTGGCTATCACCTTGTGGAGCCCAAACCTGAGCGCTACGACCTCCACGCCTGGACGGAGGTCTACCTGCAGGGAGCAGGCTGGCGAGGGTTCGATGCCAGTGGCAAGGGGGCGGTGGATGATCGCTACATCCCCGTGGTGACCTCTTCGAAATCAGATCTCACGGCGGCGGTCAGCGGCACGTTTTCAGGGCCGACGGGGGTTCAAAGCACGCTGAATTGGGAGATCCAGGCCGAAATCCTCTGCTCGGCCCAGTCCCGTTGAACGCCTACCAGCTGACGCCATGCAACTTGGGCAACGGCGCTGAGCGAAAGGTGGTCGCAAACAGACGAGGAATGAGTCGACTGTTGTAGACGCGAAACTCGCGGGCAACGCTGGCTCCAGGATCACGGATTGCCTGATTCAGCACGACCGATCCCTCCTCATCCGAGATCGAACGGTGGAAGGTTCCGGGCGGAATCCGGAGAATGTCACCACCGGTTTCTAGGCGAACAATGTGATACGGATAATTCCAGCCGAAGTTCACCAGATAGAACAGGCGGCCCCCGGTCAGAGCGAGCAGATTGTCCTCTTGATGGGGGTGGAGATAAAACTGCCAGGCGCCCGTGTTGGGCTCATCCGGTGGACTAACGGCCGGTCCGCTATGGATGACCAGATCCCGCGCGTTGGAGTTGTCGACGGTGATATCGAAGAAACGAACCGCAGGGGTATCGCGGAACTTCTCGTAAGGGATCAGCTCAAACATCTGAGCTTGGGTCGCTGTTCCTGACGACATGCTGCGTCCGTGGGATAGCCCAATGAACCGCACTCCCTGGTCTCCAGGGCGTGTACAGCACTACGCAATTCAGGATTAGCGCCTAAGCGTCAGCCCTCGAGCTGGCGCCCACGCCAGGTCCAACCACGTCCGGTGGTCGTCTTCCAAATACTGGCGGGCACGATGGCCGCAATCAGCAACGCCCCAAGCCAACTCAACCACCAGAATTTGATCGGTGTGCCAAAGCGCCAGGCACTCCACAGACGGATCGCCAAGACCAGGGCGATGGAGCAGCCCACAGCCCAAATCGCCATTTGCTCAATCGGACCGCCAAGCCATCCCTGCAGCAACAGAGCAACGGCGCTGAACCAGGGAGCGGCAAACAGCAGCAACACCACAGCGACACTGCCAACGGCTTTGAACCAGTTGCGATCAACCCCCAGAAACCAGTTTTTGGTCCAGCCTTCCCACAGCGCTGCCAAGGAGCGATACATCTGCAGGTCGACAAGATCAACGCCAAGCAGATAGCGCAGACTCAGGCCGGCCTGCTTGACCGCTCGGGCCAGGGCCAGATCTTCGACCACCTCAGCGGCAACAGCGCGATGGCCTCCAATCGCCCGATAGCTGGAATGGCGAAAGAGCATGAAGGGACCAGCAGCAAACGCCGTTGGATCGTTGGGGTCGTTGCTGCGCCGAATCGGAAAACCCAAGCCCAACAGGGTGGCCACAATCGGCTGCACCAACCATTCCGCAAGACAACTGCACTGCAGCCGGGGAGCCAGGGTCAACAGATCGCTGCTTTGACTGCAGGCCTCTTGAAGGGCAGCCTCAATCACCCCGGGCTGCAGGCGCACATCGGCATCGAGAAACAGCAACCATTGCCGCGATGCCGTTCCATCGGGCCAGGGCAGCTCCGAACCGATGGTTGCTGGCCAATTCTTGCCGGACCAGCGCTCACCACTGGGGCGCGCTCCGGCCTGCACAATCCGCCAGTGGAGATCAGAACGGCTGCAGCTCGTGCGGCAGACCTCAGCTAAGGCCTGGGTGTCATCGCTCGAGGCGTCATCAATCACGACGAGTTCGATCGGCCAGTCCGGCGGGCAGGCCGCAACGATCGCCCCAAGGCATCCCTCGATGTTGTCGTGCTCGTTGTAGGCGGGCACGAGAATCCGCAGCCACCCGCAGTCTTCGGGGCACTGCTGCGAATCCGTCTTGGTCAGCCTTGGGGCACGGCCCAGTTGCAGCTCCAAAGCCAGCAGGAGTACAAGCAAGCAGAGACAGCTCGCAGCCGCCAGATCCAGAATCAGCGACATAGGGCGGCACGCAGGATGCGTCGATGCAGCTCCACCGTCGAGCGGATCGAGGCGATCACCCTGCTCGCCGGAGGACCATCCAAGCTGCTGCGCCAGAGCGTCAAGCACTCCTCAGCAGTCCGGCCGCGCTGGCGCAAGTCCAAGGCCTCAGACTGGAGTTGATCAGCGCAGGCCTGGACCTTGGGGTCGTAACTCAGGGCGCTGACCGGAGCCCCGGAGAGGGCCGCCAGAATCAAGGCATGCAGGCGCATCGCCAGAACCAGACCAGAGGAGCGAAACACGGCCATCGCCTCCCTGGGATGGCTCGCGCTGAGTTGGCGACTGCGCCTCGATAAGCGCTCGGGCATCAACCCCTCCCGGCGGAATTGCTCCAACAGATCAGCGTCCTGGTTGCGATGGAAAGGAAGCCACAACACCTCGCGGTCTGCCTCTGTGGATAACTGGTCCAGGGCCTGGAGATAAGGACTCCAATCACTGCCCTGGAGCAAGGGCGTTGGCCGCCAGCAGACCACGATTGGTCCACCACGGCCGAGCCACTGCTGCTGCGGCAACATCCAAACCGCATCCGCAGCGTGCTCGCCGTCGCACCCCAGACGGCGAGCCAAGGTCGCCGATTCAGGATCACGCCAACTCACGGCAGTCGTCATCTGGAGCAGCAGACGCACCAGGGCCCGCGTTCGCTTGCGTTGAAGTGGACCGAGTCCCTGGGCCCAGAGCACCACCGCCTTGCCCTGGAATCGGGCGGCGGTCATCAAGCTGGCGTAGTAGATCAGGCTTTTAAAACTGGTGCTGTCCTGCAGCAGGCTTCCGCCGCCCAAGACCAGGGCATCGCAGGCTCTCAAACAGGAAAGAACGGCCTTGAGGTCACGGCGCTGCACCGTCTCGACGCCGTGCAACTGCCGCACCTGGTCCTGGTCAAACGCGGTGACGACAGGCGTCCAAGCTTCAGGCAGCTCCCCAAGGACAGCCTGCAACAAGGCGTCATCGCCAAGGTTGTGTTCGCCGTAGTAGCCGCAGAGCAGAACGGACTGAGGCACACCACTGCATAGCGCGATCACCAGCTTCGCATCGCCTGAAGGACTAGGCGGCTGCGATCAGGCGCTGCCTCAGCAGCGGTAATTCTTGGTCAATCCGTTCACGGGCGTGATCCAGGGAGGTGCAGGTCCCGAGGGACAGACCGCTTCGGTGCTGAATCGCGTAGCAACGGGTGTGATCGGCTTGATCCATCAGAGCAATCCGGCAGCCCCGATGGATCCAGGCTGGTGACGGCTGCGACTCCACCTTCAAGCACCGCTTGTCTAAGCCAATAGAACGTTTCCGCGGGTAGGGATCAAGCGATCCCCTGGAAGAAAGTTCAAAGATTGGGCAGGAGTGCCGCGAGTTTGGTGCGGAAGTCACCCTTGGGCATCCCGCCTTTGAGTTCACCGTGGATCATGAACTCACCGTCGGGGTCTTCCACCACGAGGTAGGTCGGCCAGCCCATTCCTTCCTTGTTGGGATACTGCGCAAGCAGGACCTTTCTGTATCTGCGATAGGTCTCGGTGTCCTGCAACATCACGCTGACAAAGCTGCACCCCAGTTCTTCAGCAACCTTGCCGTCGTAGTGGCTCATCCGATGGCAGGTGCCGCAATCCTCGGAACTGAACTTGAGGACTGTGGGTGCCATGGCGAGGACTGCAGTGCCGGCAACTTAATGGCACTGATCGAGGCTGATGTCGCCGAGGAAACAAAGATCGAGAAGACGTTGCAGTGCAGCCGCCCGCGACGGAAGACCCCACTGTTCCTTCAGGGCATCCAAGCGAGCCAGGTGAACTCGGCGAAGATCGCAGCTGACCTTGATGCGCTCATCACCCAGAAAAGGAAGGCTTTGCATCTCCCAGGCCTATCGCTGTCGCAACGATGCCCGCGATCAAGGCGATGTCAACGAACGGCGGGGATGGTCAGGTAGGCCGGAGCAAAGCTGCAGGCCAAGGCGAGTTGCCGCAGCGGTAGGCCAAAGACCGTGCTGACGAAATCGATGGCAACGCGCGAGAGCAACGGAACACCGCTTGTGCCGCAATTGTAAAGAGACGTGAAGCAGCTCTCAGCTTGCAGGGTGTCAGGTCAGCAATCGGCCGAAGCCCCTTCAGCGATCGAGCTTGTCAGCCAGCGCCCTGGCCTCTTGGGCAAGTTGACGCTTCAGCAGCACGCGATCAGTCACGTCCCGCTGGACCGAGACCCAGTGGGTGTACCAGCCCGAGGAATCGGCCAGGGGCGCCACCTTGAGCTCAATCCAACAGGTGGATTGATCGCGGCGGTAGTTGATGACCTCCATGGACGCTGGCTTCCACTGATCCATCGCCGAGCGCAGTGCAGAGGTGCTCTCCTTCGAAGTCTCTGGACCCTGAAAGAGCCTCGGACTCCTGCCGAGCACCTCGTGAAGCGCGTACCCGGTCTGATCCAGTAGTGACTGGTTGGCGTAAACGATGACAGGACCCGGGGCATCCAAGGGTTCAGCCAAGGTCACCAAGACGGCATCTTGCGCCGTGTCCAGGACCCCCTCGAGCAAACGGCGGTAGGCGTCTTCGTTGGTTTCCTCGGGGGCCGCATCGAGTCGTTGCGCCCGGCGCCGGAGGATGCCAACGCCAAAGCCAGAGTCACAGGCAAACAGACGGAGGCGGGTGGCCAGCTCAACCCCCGTTGGATGGGGCAGAGGCAGCACATGGTCCCGCGGCCCCTCAGCTAAACGCCGGTGTTCCTGGACGATGAGATCAGACAACTGCGGCCAGCACTCGCCAATCGCGCGGCCGCACCATTCCTGGGAGTGGTGGCCCAAGCGCTGTTGAGCCGTGCGGTCGACATGGGAAATCTGGCCATTGGCCCCGCAGAGCACCAAGCCATCTCCGGGCTCCAGCAGGAAAAAAGGCTGCATGGGGCTGACCCTAAAGAGCCGGCCCGTACCGATGCTGGAAGCAGTGTCCGATGTTCATGAGCGCGACCCCCTATTTCGAGGCCATCTCCGTTGAGGCCTGGCTTGGTGCCAGGCGAGTGTTCAACGATCTGACCCTGAGCTTGCAACCGGGGGAACCCACGGTGCTGCTGGGTCCCAATGGTGCGGGCAAAAGCGCCTTGATCAAGTTGATCAATCGTCAGCTCTACCCCGTGGTGAAGCCGGGCTCTGAGCTGAAGCTCTTTGGCAGCAGCACCGTCAACCTCTGGGATCTGAGGCAACGCATCGGCCTGGTCTCCAGTGACCTGCAGAGCGGCTACATCCCAACGGTGCCAGCGGAAGACGTTGTTCTCTCCGGCCTCTTTGGCTCAGTCGGGCTAGGCCGTCCCCAACGCCCAACACAGCAGCAACGGGCAGAAGCGCTGAACCAGCTCGAGCAGCTTGGATTGGCTGATCTCCGTGGTCAGCCCTTCGGTCATTGCTCGGATGGGCAGCGACGGCGCTTGCTACTCGCCCGCGCAATGATTCATCAACCCGAGGTGCTGGTCCTCGATGAACCGATCAATGGCCTCGACTTCAAGGCCAAGCACCAACTCCTGAACAGCCTGCGGCAACTCAGCAGAACAGGAACCACGTTGCTGCTGGTGACGCATCAACTAGAGGCCGTGATCCCTGAGGTCCAGCGGGCTGTCCTGATCAAACGCGGGCAAATCGTGGCCGATGGTCCTGCCCCGGAACTGCTGACGAGCGCAAGCCTCAGTGACTGCTTTGACACCCCGATCACTGTTTTGGAGGAGGGGGGCTGGCGCCAAGCCGTACCCCGAAACAGCGAGGCATAAAAAACAGCCCAGGCAGGGCTGTGTGAGGAGGCTTCAGCGCCATCGAAGCGAAGCCAGTGGCAACGGGCGATGGGTAGATCGACTCAGCTGTCCGATTGGATCGCGGTCGAGACGTCCTTGAGGGGAATCAATGGATGGCCCCAAGGGCCTGTGCCAAGCAGTGGCGGCGCGCCGGCTGACGGGGAGAGCGCGGGGCCGGCTTGATAGGCCGCCTCAACCCAGGCCAGCAGCAGCGGACCCAGCACCCCTCCATTGGCCTGCTGACCGGGGCGCAGATTGAAATGATCGCCCCCTTTCGCCAAAACCAATTGGTGCCCGAAGGGCACGGCCTGGCGCATCGGTGTGATTGCCTCGGGGTCAGGTGGCACAACCCAGTCATGGGTGCCACTCACGACCAGAAGACGTGCACTGGCGTTGCGCAGTTGCGGAACCGAAAACAGCAGTGACATGGGCGGCGAGACGGCCACGGCTGCAACGACCCGCGGATCGCGAAGGGCGGCCTGATCCACGCCATCGAGCCAGCTGCACTGCAGGGTCCAGCTCAGATTGCGCTGTGGATCACTGGTTTGCGGGCATCGCTTCTTGAGCGTTGTCGCCTGGGGCACCAGACCCGCCTGCTGCAACGCCGTCGTCGCCCCCCAGGAGTGACCAATGACAACCACAGCGTTGGCGTTGACCCCAGTCACACCGCTGAGTTGACCAGCAGCCACCGCATCTGTCACCGCGCTGAGATCGCGAAAGCGCAGGGCCAGCTCAATGGGCTTCGGGGGAGGAACCGCTCCCTTCAGCATCAGGGCCTGCTCCTTGTTATCACTGCCGGGGTGGCGGGGCAGGGCCACGGTGTAGCCCCTGGAGGCCAGCAAAGCCCCCCAGGACGCGAAGTTCTTGGGACTATCCCAGAGGCCATGGGAGATCAACACCAATCGCCCATTGCCCCCTTGCGAGGGTTCAACGAGCACCACCTCCAAGGGCCGTGTGCGATGGGGCACCGCAAGACGCACCTGCCGTTGTCGTACCGCTGGAGATGACGACGGTGCAGGAGCCGTTGGCAGCAGATCAGGTGGGGTCTGGGCGAAGAAGCTGTTGGCCTGGACGCGTTGGGCCAACATGCGCCCCAGGATTGCTTTGACCTGGCCGAGGTTGAAGCGCACCCGCTGGCCAGGAAGGGCCTCGATTAATTCGACCAGGGTGGGCTCACCACCAGTGGCGTTCACCCTCGCCCGATCCAACGCCTGACGAAAGGTTTGCCCCGTCAGATCGGGATCTCGCCCCTCGATCGTGCCGAGGGATGAGACCACCAAAAATGCTTGCTCGAGCAGAGGTGAGCCAACGGATCCATCGGCTAAACGAATCATCGAGATCGGAATCGGTCGCTGGAGCACCTGCATCAGCAGCTGACTCACCGCTCCGTCCGAGGCCCGATCCAATTCCGCCAGGTCGCTCCGTCCCGCCATGAGGGCACTGGGACTTTTCAGTTCGCTGACCTTGACGCTGAAGCTGGAGCGCAACAGGGGAAGCTCAATCAGAACCTCCTCAATGGCGCGTGCCGGCGCTGTCCAGAGGGGGACAGCGGCGGCGGCAAGAAGCGCAAGGCTGAGCCGCTGCAACCAGTGGAAACTCGACACAGGCATGGCCCCGTTGCTCTGACCATCATCCGTGCATGACCCAAGTGCAGGTGGCTCTGGCCGTTCTCGAGCACAACGGCAGCTGGTTACTGCAGCTGCGGGATGACATTGCAGGCATCGTCGCTCCCGGCTGCTGGGGTCTCTTTGGCGGGCACCTTGAGCCCGGAGAAGGCCCCGAGGAAGCGCTGCGCCGGGAACTCTGGGAGGAAATTCGACTGGAGATCGGCACGCCGGATCTTTGGTATGTCTCAAGCCAACCGGGAAAGATCAGACATGTCTTTCGTGCCCGCCTCGAGACGCCACTCCGGGCCCTGGAGCTGATGGAGGGTCAGGATCTCGCTCTCTTCTGCCCTAACGCCTTGCTATCCGGCGGGGCCTTCAGCCCAAAACTGAAGCAAACGCGGCCCCTCGCTGAGTCGACCCGCGAAGCACTGAGCCGCTATCAAACCGAGGAGAGCTCTTCGATGCGGTAGTAGCTGCGCTCATCGGAACAACAGACATCGGCGTAGTAGCGCTCAAGGACGTCGTAGGCCGCGTCATAGCTCTCGAATTCCTGACCAGCGAGCGGATCGCTGGTCGATGGATTGGCGGACTCCTCATCCAGAACGATGCGGAACACGGCCCGGCTCGGTTTCAGCTGCTCGAGCAATGCGCCGTAGGTCAGTCCCTCGCCAAAGGCGCGCATCAAGGGATTGAGACCCATCGTTTGGCGCTCGGGATGCAACTTGCTGACGGGCACCAACCAGAAGGACCACTCGGCCGGATCCAGCGGAGTGGTTTGCCCTGAGAACAGGGCGAAGACCAAGGTGTTCGCCGCCGTGAGGGGAATGCGGAACTGGATGGGATTGGGCTCGTGTTGCTCGGGCGCGCTGTAAAAAGCCGCCGTGGTGATCGACAGCTGCCATTCCTCCATCGGCAGGACCAAGGATTGGAGATCGGCGCTGGGCCGACCTGGTCCCGGGTCGAGCCCCAGCCCCTTCAGCAGCAACCAATGGCAGCTGGCGTCGCGGATCTCATCGGCCAGAAGGTTGGGGGTATTCCACTGCAAAAAGGCAGCCAGTTCAGACATCAAACGAACGCCTCCACTCCAGCTCCTGCTGACCGGATTCAAGCTCGCCTTCCTGGGGAAACCCAGCCAAAAAGTCCTTATCGGCGAGCGGTTGATAAGGACCTTGCTTCAGTTCAAAAATCACCGAATCGGGGGCGAGGGCCACGAGCGAGTGAAAGAGGCCCTCGTCGAGCTGAAGGCCGCGAACGGGACCTGCTGCATCGAGTCGCTCCTGACGCAGGCATGTTCCGTTGGCATCGAACAACAGCACCCCGATCGAGCCCTGAAGCACCACAAAACACTCAAACCCCTCCCCCGTACCTGGGCGGCAATGGCGATGGGGCCGGACGTAGGTACCGGGCTGCATGACATTCAAGAAGCGCTGCACCAGATCGCTTTCCTGATGCAGGTTGAAGTTCATCCGCAGGCGCTCACTGGCTCGCGCCCGTAGAGCCACCGCATCAAAAAGGTCTTGATCAATGAGCTGGAGCCCAGGGGAGGTCATCGACGAAGCAAAGCGCAGGGCAGCAGGTAGCGAGTCACACCGACAGGCCAGTGGATCTCAGCGACTGTTGTGGGAGATGAGATGCGGCCATGCCCGATTGGACTCGACCACTGATCGCCGTCAGTCTGACCAGCTTCAGCGTCGGCCTGTTCACCGCCCTCGGCGGCTGAGCTGAGTTCAGCTCAGTGCCTTCAGCAGCAGCGAGCACCCCATCACCAGGCAGAGCAGTTCAAAGGCACGCTTCACCAGCGCTGCCCCCTGACGAAGGCCGACATGGGCCCCCAAATAGCCACCAGCCAGTGAGCCGATCAGCAGCATCGGCAACCAACTCCAAGCAATCTGCCCTTGGACACCGAGGGTCAGGGCCCCCGTCCCATTCCAAAACAGGCCGACCAAGATCAGCGTATGGGCGACGGCCTTGCCGTAGTCCAGTCCGAACCAGCGCACCAGCCAGAGGGTGACGAACAGGCCCGTCCCCGAGGTCAAGGAGCCATTCAGGAAGCCAATGGCGAAGAGCACCAATGCCCCTAGGGCCAATCGCTCTGTTGTCCAGCTCTGGCCGCCAGAGGAAGCACCGAGCTGAGGGCGACAGGCTGAATACACCCCTAGGGCGATGGTCAGAAGACCCAAGAGAAGAGTGGAGAGTTGGGGCGGTAGCGCCAGAACCGTGCGGGCCCCGAGCCAGACCCCTGGGAGTCCACTGAGCAGGATCAACGCCGAGAGCCGTGCATTCAGGCTGCTCTCTTGCGCATGGCGCAGACTGGCGCCAACCCCCAGGGAGACGCTGGCAACCTTATGGGTCGCCAAGGCCACTGGGAAGGGAAGGCCCATCAGGATCAAGGCGGGCAGCTGAACCAGTCCAGCCCCGCCTCCAGCCAACGCCGAGAGGGCATTGGAGAGCAGGGCCACAGCCAGCAGCCCCAGTTGCATCCCAATCTCCGTGATGCTCAAGGCCTGCTCCGAAATCGGCGCGAGAAGGCCGCGCTGAGGGTGTTAGCCCAGGGCAGCGGCAGGTAGTGGGCCAAGGCCGCGATCAGACGATTCAAGCGTCCGGGGACCACAACGACCTGGCGGCCCTGGAGGGCGCGCTCGGTCCAGCGCACCAGCTGATCAACGGACATCCAGAACACCCCCGGCAGACGCTGCATGCGTTGCTCGACCCCCAGGACGGCGTGGAATTCGGTGTGGACGTAGCCCGGACAGAGGGCCATGACCCGAATCCCAGAGCCACTGTTCTCAGCCGCGAGGGACTGGGACAAGCGGATCAGGTAGGCCTTCACGGCGCTGTAGAGCGTGCTGCCGGGCAGTCCCGGAATCAGGCCCGCCAGAGAGGCGATGTTCAGGATCGTTCCCTGCTGACGCCGCTGCATCTCTGGCAACACCAGCCGCGTGAGCTCCGTCGGGACCTCCACCATCAACCGCAGCATCGACTCCAGCTGCATCCAAGAGGACGCCTCGAAGCTTCCCCGCAGCCCAAAGCCCGCGTTATTGACCAGCGTCTCGACCCAGAGTCCATTCGCCGCCAGTCGCCCTAACAACTGATCGACGGCCCGCGGTTGATTGAGATCCAACGCCACCGGTACAACCCTCGCAGCGGCGGATTGCGCCAGCTCGGCAGCCAGCTCGTCCAGGCGGTCCTGGCGACGCGCCACCAGCACCAACACCTCTGAGTGCTGGGCGAAGGATCGAGCCAACGCGGCACCAATGCCACTGGAGGCGCCAGTGATCACGGTGCAGGGGCGGAACGTGGAATCAGACAGCGGAGCGACAGCCGCTCCGGAATCAACGGTGACGGAGAGCCGCTCAGCGAGTTGCAAGCAGGCATCCATCTCCTGCCAAAGAAGCTCGCGCCGATCGGACGAGACCGAGAACGAACGGTGATGGAGATCCCTGCCGACGTAGCGGAGGGCATCAACCACCCTGCGGCGATCCCCTGGGGTGAGCGCATCAAGCGACCAAGACGCATCCCTCGCTGTTGTCACGCCCATTGAGCAGGAGGACCTACTCGTACATCCAATCGAAGGACTCAGGGTTCGAGGCAGACCAGGACTCCACCTGGGTGGAAGCGGGCTTGAACAGGAGGCGCACAAGGAGGCTGAGCTCCAGCCCCAAGGCCAAGCTCAGCGCCAGAAGGCCACCGGCTGCCACGAGCGCCTGGGGGTGCGCCACCACGGAAAAGGCTTGCTCCATTACCAATGACCTCGATCAATCTCCACTCCATCCCTAGCCACGGC
>NZ_JAFMFX010000104.1:0-3678 GCF_017855895.1 Vulcanococcus sp. CPBay_Sum15L08_68
GCCGGCGGGCCCAGAGCAGAAGGGGATAGAGGCGTCGGGCCTGGGGCGGAGCGGCAAAGAGCTGACGCAGCAAGGCCAGCAGGGGATCACTCGGGCGCAGCCGACCGCAGAGTTGGGCGATCGCCTCGGCCCCATGCCAGGCCTGGTCTCCCTCCAGCACCACCGCACCGCGAGCCAGGTCCAGGCCACGGCGCTTGAGCTCAGTGCGCAGGGCGTGATCAGCGCGCCCATCGCGGATCTCCAGTCCCGGCAGCCCGCCCACCAGCTCTGAGCGCAGGGCGAAATGACTGCAAAAGGGGCAGCCGCCGTCGTACACGAGCACCAGGGTCATTGCGCCATCCTGATCTCCGCTGTGCCGCTGCCGTGACCGCGTTACTCCATCTGGCAATGGCCTTGCTGCTGTTGCTCTGGCCGCTGCAGGCCAGCGCCACGCAATACCTCTGTGAGGGCGATCCGCTGAGCGCCGAAGTGCACCAGGGCGCCGTGGATGCCAGCGGAATTCCCAACAGCGCGGGCGGGACCGTTCCTGGTGCCTTTGTCGTGATCGAGTGGCGAGGCGTGAGCCTGCAACTGCCCCGCACCAATAACGCCGGGGCCCCGAGTTACACCGATGGGCGCTGGTGGTGGCAGGCCGCCGATCCAGCCAAGCCTGACTTTGCTGAGCGCCGGCGCGGCGGCGGCGAGATCGCCCATTACCGCTGCGAGTCCGCGGCATGAGTGACGCTCTGCCGCCCTGGAGGCCGCTCCTGCGCGGAGCGCGGCAGCGGGAAGGGCGGTCTCCCCAGGCCCGATGGCTCCAATTGGCCACCCTTGGAAGCGATGGGGCGCCTCGGGTGCGCACGCTGGTCTTCCGCGGCTGGGCCGGGGCCTGCCAACTGGATCTGCTGACGGACCGACGCAGCGAGAAGAGCGCTGAACTCAGCGCCGAACCCAGGCTGGAGCTCTGTTGGCTTCTGCCTAAGGCGAAATCACAATTTCGGCTCAGGGGTCATCGCCTCCTCCTGAACGCCGACGACGATCAGTCCGCCCGCAGCCAACACTGGCAACAACTCCATCCCGGAGCGCGGAGTCTCTGGGGCTGGCCCCAACCCGGAGCCCCTTTCGATCCCCTGGGGGACTTTCCCGAGGCCCTCGGTGATGCGGTCCCGCTACCGGAGACCTTTGAATTGGTGCGGATTGAGATCCAGCAGGTGGAGTTGCTGGAGCTGGTGGGCCACCCCCACCGGCGTCGCCGCTGGCGGCTGGATCAGGACTGGGCGGAAGAGTGCCTCAATCCTTGAGCTGATCCGCCAGATCCTGCAGGCGCTTCGCATTCACACCCAGGTCCGAATCGCCCAGACGTGAGACCGAGCGGGCCTGAAGCACCCCAGCATTGGGATCGGCGTAGAGCTCGAGATCGTCGACGAAGCCAAACAGGGCACTCGTGGCCGTCGCGTGCAGGTAGCCGTTCACCTCTTCGACGATCTCGGTGCGCGGGGTGGCCCGGATCACCGGGAGTAGAGATTGAAGGGCCGCCTCGGGATTGGCCACGGCCCAATCCACGCGGGCGCAATGGGCCGGACTGGGGCAGGGGGAGAGGGCGCCGTTCTGCACACCCAGGTCCTCCGGCACGGGACCCACCAGATGAAAGAGCCCCAGGGTGAAGACCAGCAGGAAGTGGGAGAACAGAGCCGTCATGGATTGGAGGGAGCAGCAACAGGAGCCGGGGTAGGGAGGGACTCTTCAATCCCCACATCGATCTCAGCAATCCAGAGCAGCAAGCTGCCGATGCAAGCCAGGGCTGCGATCAACAAGAGCCAACGATGACGGCGCATGGGCAGGCCTCCCCTCTCGCCATTGTGCTGGATACGACCAGGAACAAATGCCTATGGCGCCAGGGCTGGTCGACTTCCTAGGAAAGACCTGCGCTTTTGACGAAGAGACGCACCTCCGCCGGTCGATTGACCAGCGGAGTTTTTTTTGGCTTTTCTGCAGTCGCCAACCCTCCGTGGACAACATCTCGGGGCGATGGCATCAATGGATTGAGGTTGCTCTCTTCGTCAGACGCGCCTCAAACGGGGCGAGGTGCATCTCGCCCCACCCCACCCGTTCAGCGAGGCTGAGGAGACGTTGAGACCAGAGCCGTCCTCAACGCCGATGACCTCAGACCCATGACGACGCCCGACCTTCTGCTGGACGCCCTCCGCTCTATCCCAGGGATGGAGCCAGGGTCCAGACGGCTGGTGATCCTGATGAGCCAGCTCGGGGATTTCGATTCGCTGGAATACGCCCAGGCACTTGCCCCCGTTTTGCCCAGGCTGGAGCAGGCCGGAATCAAGACCCTGGCGATCGGCATTGGTGACGAGGCCGGAGCCGAGCGGTTCTGCCAGTTCACCGGCTTTCCCCGGGGCAACCTCAGGGTGGAGAGCGAACCGAGGTTGCACCGCGCGCTTGAGCTCTACTCCGGCCTGCAGACGCCCGGCGGACCTTGGCCGGGGCTGCTGTTGATGTGTGCCGGCATCGGCTCACCGGGAACCTTGAGCGAGGTCCTGCGCGGCTACACCGGAGATCGCTCCGCGCCGCAGCGCTTCGAGAGTCCCCTCTTTCGCCTGGCGGGCGGCGAGGGATTCCAGCGGCCCTTTGAGCTCGCCACCGTGCGCCTGCGCAACATGACCGAGGTGCTGGGGAATTGGCGGACCTATGTCCCCCGTGATGACTTCATCACCCAACGCGGAGCCACCTTCCTCTTGGAGAGCGACGACTCCCTGCTCTATGAGCATCGGGACCAAGGAATGCTGGGCTTCTCCGCAACAATGAGTCGCCCGCTGTCCTTCTTGGATCCCTATCTGAGCTGAAAGACCGATGGTCTGGGACAGGATCCAGTCGGAGCGCCAACGGGGCAGGGACTACCAACCGCGCTTCCAACAGCGGCAGGTGATCGGAGCTTGGCTGGGTGCTCTGCTGGCCATTACGGCCCTGGGCCTGATCAGTCTCTGGAGCCACTACCCCCTGGTGGTGGCACCCTTCGGAGCCTCGACCGTTCTGCTCTTTGGCCACCCGTCCAGCCCCCTGGCGCAACCACGGAATGTGGTCCTGGGGAACACCGTGGCCGCCATCGTCAGCGTCGCCTGCGTCATGGCCTTCGGCGATGCCCCCTGGGTGATGGGCCTGGCCGTGGCCGTGACCATTGCCCTCGGACAAGTGCTGCGTTGCCTGCATCCACCGGCCGGGGCGGTGGCGCTTCTGGGGGTCCTGCTCAAGGCCCAGCCTGGATTCATCTGGATGCCCGTGCTCAGCGGTTCGCTGGTGATGATGCTGATCGCCGTGGCCTATAGCCGGCTGCAGCCCGGTGCGGAGCACTATCCGCATCACTGGCTCTGAGCCTCTGGGAGACTGTTGCGCCCGACGGCGCTGCCATGTCGCTCGATCAACTCAAGGCCTTCCTGGCTCGCCTTCAGGCCGATGAGGCCCTGAAGCAGCAGGTGCTGGCCGCCGCCACCGCCGATGACGTGGCGCAGATCGGCCTAAAGCTCGGCTTTGAGTTCTCCGGGGATGAACTGCTGCGGGTCTCCGGCAAGAAATTCGATCGGGTCACGGTCCATAAGAACGACATGCCCGGCGAATACAACTGAGCGCCAGAAGGGGGATTGAGCCCCCTATTTCTTTAGCCGTCGCAAATTGAGACCAACGTCACCTCAG
>NZ_JAFMFX010000040.1:0-16135 GCF_017855895.1 Vulcanococcus sp. CPBay_Sum15L08_68
AGGCGATTTCGGCGGCATCATGTGCTCGGTTTGAGAGCACCGCCGTGGTTCTGCGCACCCGCGAGCTGATCCGCAACCTGTTGCAGTTGTCGCTGCTTGGTGTGCTCGTCGGGGTGGCCTGTTGGCCCTTCAACATGCTCGATCGTTGGCAGGACCAACTGCTGGGTCTGCTGCCGGCCTTCAGTGGTGAGGGGTGGACCCCAACCTCCCTTGCCTTGGCCTGTTCGCCGCTGGTGGTGGTGCCGATCCTGCTGTTGTTGCAACGGGGAATCTGGGCCCGGGGCGCCGGCTCGGGTATCCCCCAGACCATGACCAGCATTGAGCATCCAGCCCAAGCCTCGGCGCTGCTGGGCTGGGCACCCAGCCTGCAGCGCTTGGCCCTTTGGGGAATCGCCAGCCTTGCCCTGATCCCGATCGGCCGTGAGGGGCCCGTGGTGCAGGTCGGTGCGTCGGCCGCCCATTTTTTGCGGCGCCGTTTCCCGAATTGGTTCTATGGCTTAGGGCAAGCCGAGCTCTTGGCGGTGGCCGGTGGTGCTGGTTTGGCCGGGGGGTTCGATACGCCGCTGTTGGGTGTGGTGTTTGTGGTGGAGGAGTTCATCAGTGCCTTTTCCTCCACCCTGATCTGGCCTGCCCTGGTCGTCAGTGGGATGGCGGCCTCCTTCAGCAACCTGGCTGGACAGCCGATGTTTGCCTTGGGCACCGTCGGCGTCGAGCCGATGGAATTGCTGCAGGTTCTTTGGGCGCTTCCCGTTGGCCTGCTCGGTGGTTTGGTGGGGGCGGCTTTCGCCCGCCTGTTGCTGGCGGGCACCCGTCGGGGTGTCGCGTTGGCGCGCCGTTATCCGATTCGTTTAGGCCTCGGTGTCGGCGCGTTCCTGTCGCTGTTTCTGCTGGTCAGCGGCGGCACCGGTGGCGGTGACGGCGAGTTGCTGATGGGGCGGCTGCTCTTTGGCTCAGCCGATGGGGTGGAGCTTCCCCATGGGTTATGGACGGATCTGCTCACGCTTCTGCTGCGGATCATTGGTCCGGTTTTGGCCCTCTCCACCGGTATCCCCGGCGGATTGATTGATCCCTCCTTCACCTTTGGCGCGGCCATGGGACAGGTGATCGGCGATCTTGCGGGCTCGCCTCAACTCTTTTTGGCCTTGGGCATGGTGGCTGGACTGTCCGGCGCCACCCAGCTCCCGGTGATGTCAATTCTCTTTGGGATTCGACTGGCGGGAGATCAGCAGTTGCTACCGGGACTGCTGGTGGCTTGCGTGCTGGCCGCCTACGTCAGCCGGCAGTTCGTCGCCAAGCCGATCTACCACGCGCTCCATGCCCTGAGCGGCGAAGCTACGAAGACGTCTCCGTAATCACCAGGGCTGAGCGCTCGCGGGTGGCAATCATCCAGAGCCATTTGGTCAGCAACGTCAACCGACTTTCATTGGCGGGCATGAAGGCCAGGTGCGCGAGGCCCCAGAGGACCCAGCCCAGGGGACCGCTGAGTTTGAGGCCCCGCAGGTTGGCGACCGCAAAGAGTGGTCCGACCACCGCCATGCTGCCGAAGTCGGTGAACGCAAAGGCGGGATTGGGCTGGCTTTGGCACTGGGCCAGGATGTCCTTGGCCACCCAGCCCCCCATCTGCACCGCCGGGCCGGCCATCCCAGGCAGGGGTTTGCCATCGCGGGTATGGCTGTAGCTGCAGAGATCTCCGATCACGCGGATCTCGCCATGCCCTTTGATCGAAAAGTCCGGCTCCACCACGACTCGGCCGCCACGGTCGAGTTCGCAGCCGGTGCGCTCAGCCAGCAGCTTCCCGAGGGGGGAGGCGGCGACACCGGCCGTCCAGCAGATGGTGTTGGCCTCCAGGGTGACTTCGCCATCTTTGGTGGTGATGACGACCTTGCCCTCGCTGATGTCCTTGACACGCCCCCCCAGCAGGAGCTCGACCCCCTTGGCTTTGAGGTGATCGCCAGCCGAGGCTGAGAGCTGCGGATCCATGGCCCGCAGGACTCGATCGCCTGGGTCCACCAGCGTGACCTTGCAGTGGGTGGGATCGATCTGCATGAAATCCCGCTCCAGGGTGTGCCGCATCAGATCGTTGAGGGATGCGGCCAGTTCGCAGCCGGTTGGACCTCCTCCGATCACCACCACGGATTGCAGCCACTTGCGGCGTTCTGGGTCGGGGGTTTGCTCGGCCTCCTCGAGGGAGTTCAAGACTTTGCGGCGGATGGCGTAGGCATCCTCCAGGGTCTTCATCGGAATGGCCTCGCTGCGCCATTCGTCATGGCCGAAGTAGCTGCTGGTCGCTCCTGCGGCCAGAACGAGATGGTCGTAGCGGTAGCGGCGGTTGTTGAAGACCACCTCCTTGTCCTTGGTATTGATGTCATCCACTTCCCCCATCAGGATCTGGATGTTTTCGGATTCCCCCAACATCACCCGCAGGGGGGAGGCCACATCGGTTTGGGAGACCAGGCCAGAAGCCACCTGATAAAGCAGGGGCTGGAACAGGTTGAAGTTGCGCCTGTCGATCAGGGTGACGCGAACGGTCTTCCCCGCCAGGACATGGGCCGCCCGCAGCCCGGCAAACCCACCGCCCACGATCACCACATGGGGTGCGGATCTGAGCAATTCAGACGGAGGGGTCAGCTCGAGAAAAAAGCGTTCGGGAGCCATCGGCCAGCGGGTGCTGACTTCAAACTATCCACGGTTTTCAAAGCTGGCTTTAGCGCCTAGAGACCCAGCCGGACTTTCACAGACCCTTCGGGTTGAACTTGAACCTCCATCGGTTTCTCTTCTCCCACGCGGACCTGCATCGGTTTTTTCTCGCTGATCTCGACGTTGATCGGTTTGGGATGACTCATCCTGAGCTGAATCGGCACAGTCTCCCTCATGCGGACCAGCACCGGCTTCTCCATGACGAGGTCATGTTGCAAGGTCCCCCCGACGGTCACCGGCTTGCTGAAGCTCACCTCCAAGCGGAGTTGAATCGGGTGCCGGCTGCTTCGTGCCAGCAGCACAAAACCCATGGCCCCAAGCAGGAGCACGGTGACCGGCCAACGGAGATCGAGCCAACGCTTATCCATGGCTTGAGTTAAGCCTGATTGGACGATTGGCGCTCAACGTTGTCCCAATAAGTCATCCCAGCTCGGAGGGCAGTTTGGTCTGGGGCTGGCCTGTGGCCGCTGCTGATGACGGCTGGTGTCGACGCTTTTGTTTGGCTGCTTTGTCTGGCTTGCGGATGTGTTCTCTGGCCGCAGCTTGGAATGTGTGTGTGGCATGAACTGAATCTGGAATGGGATATGAACGCACGCAGCTTTTGCTGTGACCTCAAGATAGTCCTGATGACTTGGATCAACCACTGGCTGATGGCAATCCAGCCCGTTCTCATCCTTGCGGGCGGTTAGTCCTTCAATACATCGACTGCAGTCTCAATCTCCACAAAGTTGCCATCAATGCGAATGCTTTTCCAGGTATTCGAAAACTGCTTGGTAGTGGGCTGTCGTCCAGGACTTGCGACCTTGCATCGCTTCTGCAAATTCGGTCGCCTCGATCTGCCGCTCACGCTCGCGTCTTGATCGTTCGTCCAGTTTTCGCCAGGTTGACTCTCTCATCAGATCTTGGCCGCGGCGGGTTGGATTGGATCCACCGACGATGTCCTCCGCTTCAGCAAACTCCCCTTCCTTGAGTGCAGCGGCCATGCCCAGCACCACTGCATCAGCCCTCAGCGCAACCGTTGCAGCGAAACCCTGCGCTCACCCCTGGCTCACTGATCACTGGGAGCTTGCGTTTCCAAGAGCAGACTCTTCTATCTGCAACGGTTGTTTCTTGGTTGCGACGGGGCACCCCCAAGTCGTCTTGGAGCGCTGCTGGAAGGGTTGATCCAGCTGGATTAGCTCATAGGACCAGTGACAACTCAGGGCGGCCAAGAGGCTTTGGCGATCTCCAAAGATCCGGAGCATGTTGTTTGTGTCGCTCCGCCAAGGCTGGCCCCAGCTGAGGACGGTGCTGCGGCAAAGGATGCGACGGGGTGCGCCAAAAAGCACAGCCGGCGGTAGCGGCCGGCGGCCTGATTGCGTCAACCTGGGGAGACCTTGCTCGATCCCAGCCATGCACCGTCGCGCGCTGCTGCTGCTCATGGCTGGAGCGGCCACGGCCACCGTTGCTGCTGGACACAGTTGGGCCCAGGTGGCGAGTCCACCTCCCCTGAGCACCACCCGCTTTTTAGCGGTGGGCGATGTGGGCAGCGGCAACGTCCATCAGCGGGCCGTTGGGACCCAAATGGCTGCGGTGCATCGCCGGAAGCCCGTGGACCTGGTGCTGCTGGCTGGGGACAACATCTACCCCTCAGGAGACATCCGCAAGGTTCAGTCGACGTTCCTGACTCCCTACGCCGAGTTGCTGGCCGCCAAGGTCCCCTTCCACGCAGTCCTGGGCAACCACGACATCCGCACGGCCAATGGCGATCCCCAGGTGGCCTACAAGCCCTATGGCATGAAGGGGCGCTTCTACAGCGTCCGCCGCGGCGAGGTCGAATTTTTCATGCTGGACACCAACGGCAATGCGCCCTGGACGTCCCAGTTGTCCTGGCTGCGCTCCGCCTTGGCCAAGAGCCAGGCCCCCTGGAAAGTGGTGGTGGGCCATCACCCGATCTACTCCTCCGGTCTCTACGGCAACAACCCCGGCCTACGGGGCAAGTTGAGCTCCTTGATGCAGCGCCATGGGGTGCAGCTCTACATCAATGGCCATGAACACCACTACGAGCGCAGCAAGCCGATCGACGGCATCACCTACCTGATCGTTGGAGGCGGAGGGGCCTATCTCCGCCCCGTGATCGCCAAGCCGCAATCGGCGAAGGCCGTGAGCGTTTACAGCTTTGCGGAACTGGAGGCTGGGCCCAACAGCCTGACCGTGCGGGCTTGGGATCGTGACGGAAAGCTGATCGATCAGGGCGTGGTCGCTCGCCGCTAGCGCTGCTCCAGTCGATCCAGGCTCGGGATCAAGGCGGCGGCGGCGATCAGGCCCATGCTCAAGATCAGCAGGGCTGGGATCAGGGCCGCCCCGACTCGCTCATCGCTGGCGTACTGATAGACGCGAACGGCCAGGGTGTCGAAGTCAAAGGGCCTGAGCGCAAAGGTCAGCGGCAGTTCCTTCACTGTGTCGACAAAGACCAGCAGGCTCCCCATCAGCAGCGGTCCCCGCAGCAGGGGGAGATGGATGCGCTGCAGCACGCCCCCCCAGCTCTGGCCCAGGGAGGTGGCGGCCTCATCGATGCTCGGGGGAATGCGCTCCAGGGCCGCGTCGAGGCCGCCTTTGGAGACCGCTAGGAAGCGATCGACGTAGCCCCAGACCAGCAGCAGCAGAGGGGCCAGGGCCAAGGGGCCACCGATCAGCATCAGGGCGAGGGCCAGAACGGTGCCCGGAATGGCGTAGCCCAGGCCAGCGGCAAAGCTCAGGCGCCGAATGCCGGCATTGGGAATCCAGCGCTTGGCAATGGAGAGCACCAGGCTGACGAGCACCGTTAGGACAGCGGCCACCAGGGCCAGGCCAAAGGAACGCAGACCCAGCTCCAGCAGTTCCGCGCTGTCTTCGCTCTGGAGCTGGTCCCAACTCAGCAGGGCCCAAACCAAGGGCAGGCCAAGGCTCAGCAGGGGAGGGGCCAGGCAAAACAATTGACTGAGCCAGCGCTGATGCCCCTGAAGCCGCCAGCGCTGTTCGGGCTCGCCGCCGCCGCTGATGGTCCAGCAGCGGCTACGGCGCCGCAGGGTGCGCTCCGCTCCAACCAGGAGGCCCACGATCACCAGGGCCATCAGGGCCAGAGCGACAGCGGCTTGGGGATCCCCCTCTTGCTGCCAGCGCATCAGGATCCCGGAGGAGAGGGTCGGGACCCCGAGCAGTTGCACGGCTCCCAGCTCGTTCACCACCTCCATGCCCGTGAGCGCCACCCCGGCTCCAATCGAGGGCAGGGCCATGGGCAGGGCTACGCGCCAAAAGCTGCCCCAGGGGCCGACTCCGAGGCTGCGGCAGGCCTCTAGCTGCCGCTTGCCACTGACCGAGAAGCTCTCGGTCGAGAGCAGGAAGACATAGCTGTAGGTGCTCAGCACCATCACCGCCAGGGTGGGGTTGAAGCCATAGATGCGCTGGCCAAAGCGACTGCCCAGGTCGATCAAGGTGGCCGCCAGTAGATAGCTCGGCGTGGCCAGGGGCAGAAGCTGCGCCACCCGCAGCCAGCGGCGTCCGGGGAACTCACAGCGGGCCGTCAGCCAGCCCGTTCCGGTGCCCAGTGCGGCGGCCAGCGCCCCGACCAGGAGCACCAGGGCCAGGGTGTTGCGCACCTGAACCGGACCTTCATCGCCAAGGCCCCAACTCTCGATGCCGCCGCCGCTGAGGGCAAACCAGGTCAGACCCAGGACCGGGGCGAGGGCTGCTGCACAAACCAGCAGGACCCCGGCGCCCAGCAGGCTTCGCTGTGGCAGTTGTCCCCGTGCCAATGCTTTGCCTGAGGCTGCGGCGCAAAGCCTACGGGGCAGGGATGTAATGAATGTCACAGACGCGGGTGGCCAATGATCAACCCCTCTCCAGAAGGGATCGGGCCTGGGCATAGTTCCGCCAGTGCTACTTGATCCGGTCTTGGCGTTTCAGCGTCTTCGTTCCTGCATCGCACCTGAGCGCTTGGCAGCGGCTGCCCTGCTCGGCGTCACGGCTGGGGCGGCTGTTCTGACTTCCCTGGCGAAGGCCAACAGTCAGGAAATTGGCGTCTATTCCGGCCGCCACTACAACACCGACAAGGCGCTCTACAAGCAATTCACCCAGAAGACGGGGATCAAGGTCCGCTTGCTCGAGGCCAAGGATGACGCCTTGATCGAGCGCATCAAACGCGAAGGGGCCAACAGCCCAGCCGATGTTCTGGTGCTGGCCGATGCGGCGCGTCTGGACAAGGCTGCGGACGCGGGGCTGTTTCGCCCCAGTCGCTCCGCCTCGCTCAGCCGCGATGTCCCCGCGAACCTGCGGGACTCCAAGGGCCTTTGGTTTGGCCTGACGCGGCGGGTTCGCGTTGTGGTGGTGAACCCCAAGGCGGTGAACCCGGGCAGCATTCGCACCTATGCCGATCTGGCGAATCCGGCCCTGAAAGGCCAGCTGTGCCTGCGCAACAGCAAGAGCGTCTACAACCAATCGCTGGTCGCTGACCAGATGATCCTGCGCGGCGATCAACAGGCCGCGACATGGGTGAAGGGCATGACCGCCAACGTGACGCAGCCCTACTTCAGTTCCGACACCCCCCTGATTCGCGCCGTCGCCAATGGTCAGTGCGGCGTTGGTCTGGTCAACTCCTATTACGTCGCCCGGATGCTGGCTGGCGGTAACGGCTCGTCCGACCAGCAGTTGGCCAATCGGGTCAAGGTCCTCTTCCCCAATCCCGCCCACGTGAACATCACCGGTGCCGGGGTGGTCAAAACCGCGAAGAACCCTGAGGCGGCGCTGAAGCTGATCGAGTTCTTGGCGTCACCTAGTGGAGGTCGCGGTTACGCCGAAGCCAACAACGAATATCCGCTGCGGGGCTTTGGCAATAACGCGGTGCTCAAGCGCCTGGGAACCTTCAAGGCCGATGGGGTCTCGGCCCAGCAGATGGGTGCCAAGAACAAGGCGGCGGTGGCCTTGATGCAGTCCAGCGGTTGGCGCTGACGCCCTGGCGCAAGCCTGCAAGGACCCCGGCCAGCCGCCCTGCGCGGCTGGCTTTTTTGTTGCGCCGGTCCGCGCTCCATTTGCAGCTAGAAACTGCTATTGAGAATCGCTTGCAAAAGGAGGGGTTTCTTGTTTATCTTGCGACGCATTCGCAACTAGCCCGTTTTCGGGGGTCATGTCCTTCCGCTTTCTCCCTGACGCCCCTGCCAGTGCCGTGCGGATGCCGGTCGGGCAAACCGTCTTGCTCGATCCTGCTTTGCATACCGGTGGCAGCTGCATCGAGGTGCTCGAGGGCATGGCTCGCGTCTATTGCCCCTGTGAGGAGACCGAGGGGATGACCCTGGCCTTCCTCCAGCCCGGCGATCAGCTCCGCACCGATCGGCTCTGCAGTGAGGGTGTGTGCGTGGAGGCCTTGACTCCGTTGGTCTTCAGCAGCGATGCCAAGGCTGTGGGGGCTGGCGGCTTTGACCCGGTCAATGAGTGGACCCTGCAGCTGCTGCGCATTCGCCACCTGGGCACGGCTGAGCAGCGGTTGCATGCTCTCTTGAGCCTCTTGGTCCATCGCCTGGGTCGCCGCTGCGGCGATTGGTGCGATCTCCCTTTCCGCCTGACCCATGACCGGATCGGTGAGTTGATCGGTGCGACCCGGGTGACCACCACCCGGATGATCTCGAAGTTCCGTCAGGCCGAGCTGCTGGAGGCGCCATTGGGTGAGGCTGGCTTCCGTCTGGCTCCAGCCCTGGTGGATTCCGCTCCTCTGGCTGGGGGGTTCTGATCGATGCAGTGCCCTTGTGAGGCCAGCGTCTCGGTGGATGCCCTGGGCTGTCTCTGCCGGGAGGCGGAAGGGTTGCGGTCGCGTTTGGTTCGCATCGATGCAGACCAGGCGCGCTGTCAAAACCCTGCTCTGTGCCGGCGCTTGCAGCGGGAATCGGAGCAGCTGTTTTTGCGCCTGGCTGAGCTCAGGCGACTGGGCCAGTGGCTGCAGTCCGCGCCCGTGGCGGTTGATCGCTTGACGCTGTCGCTGTTTCAGGAGCTCTGCAGGCGGCCCCTGCCCAGTTCTTAGGCGACGGAGGCCGGTGCGCTTTGGCCGGCGGTCAGTTCTCCGTCGATCACCAGCAGGGCGGCTGGGTCGGAATGGGAGAAGCTGATGCGATCCAGCAGATGTGCGGCTTGGTTTTCTGAGTCGATCTGGCTCTGCACGAGGGGATCGAGGAAGACGGTCGTGCGCACATCGCCGCTGCGCTCGGCCATGGCATAGAGCTGATGCAGGGAGGTGGTGACCTCGGCCTCCATCTGGAAGATGCCTTGGAAGACCTCTTCGACGCTGGTCCAGCTCTGGCGCGGTGCTGTCAGGGGTTCCAGCGTGACCGCCTGGCCCCGGGCAATCAGGTAATCCGCGAACAGGCCGGCGTGGTGCTGCTCCTCGCTGGACTCCTGTTTCAAGAAGCTGCTGAAGCCCCGCAGCCCGCGTTCGGCGAACCAGATGGCCAGGGCCCAGTAGGCCGCGCTGGCCTGGCGCTCCATGGTCAGGTGCTCCTGAAGGGCCCCGAGTAGATCGGGGGCCATTGGTTGGGCCACGGCCCGCCCGGCGGGGCCGCGGGCGATCGATTGAGTCATGGCCTGCCGTGGGGAGTTGGCCGCAAGCTACGGGCTCTGCTGGGCCGGCGCAAATCAATGCTGACAATCAACTCGCTTGCGCAAAAGAGAATCGATTGCAATAAGATGACTGCATTGCGATCCTGCCCGGTTCGACCCTGATGGCCCCATCCACTGGCCCCTCCTCGGATCTGCCTGTCCAGCCTGAGGGCAGGCTCCAGGCCTGCGCCAAAAAGAAGGGCTGCAAGCAGAAGAAGTGCTCGAAGTGGAAGGGCGGTAAGTGTCGCTGCGGCCGGGACTAGGTCCCTGGACGGATCAGGTCGGCCCGAGGGGATACGGATGCAGCGGGTGCCTGACGTTTCCAGGCCTCTGCGCCGGTCAGGACGGCTGAGGCAATCAGTAATAAGGAGAAGCCCCGCCGTAGATGGCGATCGCTGAGGTGAGGAGCCAGCCATTGGCCGGCTACCGCGCCCGCGGCTCCGCCAGCTAGCAGCGGAAGAAGAAGAGGAAGGCTGGCCTGCGGCCAGTGGCCCAGGGCAGCCAAGGCCACCAACGCATTGACGGCGATCAGCAGCAGGCTGGTACCGCTGGCGAGGGCCATCGGTAGACCGGCCAACAGCACCAGGGCCGGAACGATGGCGAACCCTCCGCCGACGCCGGCGATGCCCGTCAGCAGACCCACCAACAGACCCTGCGGCAGCAGCAGAGCTTCGGACGCCGCGCGGCCGCCTGCCGGGGCTGGACGTAGGAGCAGCCAGGAGGCCAGGACGGCGGCGGCGGCAAAGACGCTGAGTTGAACCGCCTCAGGGATCAGTCCGGCCTTGACCCAGCTCCCGCCGATCCAGCTGCCGGCGAGGGCCGGGAGTCCCAGCAGTAGGGCGGGCCTGGGCGCGAACTGGCCGCGGCGGAGGTAGGGCCCCAGGTTGGCCAGCGCCAGGATCATCACGACGATCAAGGAGAGCGGCACGGCCTCCTTGGTCGGCAGAGCGGCGCCGCTGACCAAGAGAGGCAGCAGCAGGATGGAGCCCCCTGCCCCGAGGACGGAGAGCAGAAAGCCGATCAGGCCGCCCCCCAGTCCCAGCAGGATCAGGCTGATCACAGGGAGACCCGGTTCCAGGGCATGACGGCCAGCAGGCGGGCCATGCCACAGAAGCCGCTGACGCCGGCAAAGGTCAGGCCAGCGCCAACGAACCAGGTCAGCGCAATCCAGCCGGGGGCGACGGTGTTGCTGAGGATCAGGCCCAGCAGCACCAGTGAACCGGCGGCAATTTGCACCTGACGCATCAGGGGCAGGGGTGCGTTTTTGAGTTTGCGCACGGGGAAGCCGGCCCCCTGCCAGGTGGGGAGTCCCCCCTGCAGCTCACTGAGCGGGTGGGGGTGCCCCTGGGCCATGAGTTGCCCGAGGGCGCGGTTGCTGCGGTTGCCGCTTTGGCAGACCAGCACCAGGGGGCCCTGGGGAAGATCCGCCTGCAGCAGGCGGTTGAGCGGCACGTTCAGGCTGCCGGCGATGTGACCGCTGGCGAACTCCATCGGTTCACGCACATCAATCACGCTGATGCGCTTGGCGGCGAGTTGATCGGCCAGGTCGTGGGCGCTGATCGGTTGGGTGTGGGTCATGGGAGTGGGTGGGGTGATTAGTGGTGGATGGAGCCCACGAGTGGGTAGCCCTCATCGCTCCAGCGCAGGAGCCCGCCGCGCAGATTCGCGACGCGATCGAAGCCGGCCTTCAGGAGCTGTTGGGTGGCCAAGGCGGATCGGCTCCCCGCATGGCAGACCACAACGAGGGGACGGTCGCTGGGTAGCTCTGCTTGGCGCTGCTCCAGGTCCTGCAGGGGAATGTGCAGGCTGGTTTCGATCCGGCCATCGGGGCCCTCGACTTCGTCCTCCGAGCGGACATCCAGCACGGTCACCGCGTTGCGATGTTCCGCCAGCCAGCTGGGGGGCAGCTCGGGGAGCCCTGCGAAGCTGCGCTGAACCGGTGCCCAGTGCTGAGCGGGTTGCTCGTCGCGGGGCTGACCCGAGCGCATGTTCCCGGGAAGGGCGATGGCGATCTTGCCCGGGTGGGGCAGCTTCATGTTGGTCATGTGACCCACGAAGTCCCGTTCATCGGCACCACCGCCGAGGCGCGCGTTGAAGGCTTTCTCCTCGGCCACTGAGGTGAGGGTTCGGCCGGTGTAGTCGTGGCCTGGGTAGAGCAGGCAGCTGTTGGGCAGGCTGAAGATCTGCTCGGTGATGGAGCGCCAGAGGGTGTGGGGGTCACCCTGCTGGAAGTCGCAGCGCCCGCAGCCGCGAACCAAGAGGGCGTCGCCGGTGAAGGCGGCGGATTGGTCGTCCAGGACGTAGGTGACACACCCATCGGTATGCCCCGGGGTGCTGCGCACCTGCAGGTGGCGGCTGCCAAAGGCCACGTGGTCCCCGTGCTCGAGGGGCAGGGTGACGTTTTGGGCGCGGGCGGACTGGGCGAGGCCAATGGCGCAGCCGGTGGCTTGCTGCATCAGCCAGCTGCCGGTGACGTGATCCGCGTGGGCGTGGGTATCGAGGCTGGCGACCAGCTGGATTCCCAGCTCGCGAATGAAGGAGAGATCTCGGTCGTGTTGTTCAAACACCGGATCGATGATCACGCCCTCGCCGGAGGTGACATCGGCCAGCAGATAGGTGTAGGTCCCCGTTGTCGCGTCGAAGAGTTGGCGATGCAGCAGGGGTTGCCCACCGGCTGCATCAGAGAGCGCGACCGGGGAGGGCGCGATGGAGGCCATGGACTCCGCTTCAGGCTTGTATGACTATACACGCATAAAGCCTTTGTGATCACGCGCCCCGTTTTTGGCCAAAGGCCTGAACCACGGCGCTCTGCCCCTGGTGGAGCGGGCCTTCCTCGATCCAGCGTTCGGTTTCCTGGAGCTCGAGCCAGGTCAGTCCTTGGAGTTCCGCTTCCAGCTGCGCCGCTGTGATCAGCAGCTCCGGGTTGGGCGGCCCGCCGGTTCCTCGGTTGAGTTGCGCCGGGTTGTAGGCCTCAAGGATCAGGTGCCCTCCAGGTTTGAGCGCTGCAACGGCGCGCCGGTGCACCAGGGCCCGGAGTTCGGGTTCGAGGTGCATCCAGATGGCGACGATCAGGTCGACGCTCTCGGGCTCGGGGCTGAAGTCGCGCAGGTCCCCGCAGCGGCAGTGCAGCGTCACTCCCTGGGTCTCGGCGAGCTGTTGGGCCATTTCCAGGCCGACGGGGCTGAGGTCTTGGGCGGTGACGCGGTGCCCCTGTTTGGCCAGGTGGACGGCGTTTCGCCCTCCCCCTTCCGCCAGGCAGAGGGCGTCTCCAGGGGAGAGGGAGGCCGCCTTGGCTCTCAGGAAGTCGTTGGGCTCGGTGCCGTAGGCGTAGTGGCTCTCGCGGAAGCGCTGATCCCAGAACTCCTGATTCATTGGCGAGGCCAGGCATAATGCGTTTATCGTCATACAGCATTGCAATGGGCGCCGCAGGTGCAATGCCCTCCCAGGAGTTGCTGGAGGAGTACAGCCAGTTCTTTCGGCTGCTGAGTGAGCCGGCGCGGCTTCAGCTGCTCTGCCATCTCAAGCAGGGGCCCATTGATGTCGCGGCCTTGATTGAGGCCACCGGTTTTTCCCAGTCCCACATCAGCCGGCAGCTCGGTCAGTTGCAGCGCGCGGGTCTGGTCCGCTGTGAGCGTGAGGGGACTCGAACGATCTGGCAGGCGGAGGGCGATTTGGTCGATGACCTGTGCGCCTTGGTTCAAAACCGTCTCAAGCAACGACTTCAGGCCCAGCTGGATCAGCTCCAGTCGGCCTGAGAGTTGCGTTTTCTGTTCTCAATGCTTAAGCGCCCCTTGATTTCTGTTTGATCAGCGGTAATCGGCGTAGGTTGGTTTTCTTCGGTTAAAGGGGCGATGCAGGTCACGCACCGGTCTGAGGACAACGTCCAGATCACGATGAGCCGCGAAGAAGTGGCGATGCTTGTCGATCTCTGCCACGCGGCAGCCTTCTCAGACTTGCTGCCGCAGCGGCGTGAGTCCCAGGTTCGGGTTCAGCGTTTCGTCTGGGATGTGCAGAACACCCTGTTTGATGCCGCCCAGTCGGTCTGGCAGGCCAAGCGTCACCTGACCATGCCGGTGAGCTCCGCGCGCCGCCGCTCGTCCGTCGCGGCCTAAGCCCTAGAGCTGCTTCATCAGTTGTGTGGCCAGGTCTTCGGCACTCAATAGAGCGCCCTCGATCCGGCCAAAGCCGTCCCCAGCGAGGCTGTCCCCGCAGAAGCCGATGGCACTTTCCGGGCAGCAGCTGTGGCCGGGGTCCAGTCCTGGAGCCAGCGGGAAGGCGGCTCCCCAACGCATCAGTTGCCTTGGTGCGTCACCCAGGGTTTGTCCGCTGAGATCCGTCAGGGCCTGGGTCAGGGCATCCAGCACCCGCTTCTCATCCGAGGGATCCGGCTTGGCGCCGAGCAGTTGAGCGGCCGATGAGCGCGATCCGTAGACATGGAGATGGGCCGCGGCGAAGGCGGGACTGGATTCAGCGACCACGGCACAGCGCCCGCCGGCCAGGGGTTGGATGCTGATGCGTCGCAGTCCCCAACGCTCCTGGGCCGAGGGGGTGCATTGCAGAACTTGCCAGGGCAGTGCCAACCAGGCGCTGGCCTGCTCCGGCGGAAGGGTTAGCAACAGATTGCAGCTGGCCTGGCCCTCGATCGAAGCCAGCTGGGCCTGCGCAGCGTTGAGCTGGGGATCAGCCAGGCTTTCGGCTGCTTGCTCTAGCGGAATACCGTCCCAGCCAAAGACCTGCTGACAGCGGGGATGGGCCAGCAGTGTTCCGCTGAGGACCAGCCAGCGGGCCTCGACCAAGGCTTCCCCGCTGCTGTTTTCCAAAGTCCAGCGCAGACCGGTTTTGGAGCGTTCGGGCCTCAGGTGGCGCACAAGGGTTCCAAAGCGCCTGCTCAGGACTCCGCCCTCTGCCTCGGCCAGCTCCAGCAGTCCAGCGGCGAGGGCATCCATTCCTCCGCGGCCCTGCCAGAGCTGCCCGTCGCTGAAGCCATCGTCAATGGCAGGGCCCAGTGACCGTTGCCCATCGAGGCTCTGAATGGATCCGCGGAAGGGGCTGATGACCTCCCGTTGCTCGAGTGCCTGAAGCAGCTCTGGCGGCGTCTGGGCTCGGATGTTGAAGAGCGGGGCCCCATGGTTGATCCGTAGGTCCGGGTCTTGGCGCGAGTAGCGGGTGGCCGCTCGGCCCCCGGGACCGCGCCCGATTTCCAGGAGTTCGATGGATCCGCGCCAGCCGCGCCGGCGCAGCGAGGCCGCCAGCGCACAGCCCGAGACTCCTGCGCCGACGATGGCGAGATCAGTGCGCGGGAGCGAGGAGGGCAACGGAATCGACCAGAGCCTGACCATGCTGGGTCTTTGCTTGGGCTGTCGTGGCGGAAGGGATTGATCAATCCATCACGGCCGAGGCGTTGCTTGCCCTCGAGGGGCGAGCCCGATCGGAGGGAACGGGCCTTCAGGCCGCTGATCTGGTCGGTTGCTGGCAGTTGGAGCAGGTCTGGCCGAAGGGGCGACTCCAGGCGTCCCAGTTCTCAGGGGTGCTGTTGCGGGGACTGGCGGCTCAGCTGGAGATCCGTGAGGAGGCCGGCGCGTTGCAGCTGCGCAACAGCGTGCGGCTGGGCGCCGTTGAACTGTTTTTTGAAGGTCCTGGAGCCCTCAAGGGGCGCCGTCCTCTGCTGCAGTTCCAATTTCTGCGGATGGGTTTGAGGGTCGCTGGGCGGCAGTGGTGGGAGCGTGCCTTGCCGGCTCCGGCTCCCCAGCGGACGCCGTTCTTTGCCTTGATTGGCCGCGATGCCTCCGGTTGGCTAGCGGCCCGAGGGCGTGGGGGTGGCCTGGCCCAGTGGCGGCTTCCTGGTCAACATGGGCTGAGTTGAACGGTCCTTGGCTCGATGGGGTGCCCCCGCTGCGGCAGTTGGTCGGTGAAATCCGACCGAAGCTTGGGAGGCCGGATGGTCTGCGGGAGGTGTGGCACGCCCCTCGATGGCGTCGCCCAGCGGGGACGGGGGCCAATGCCCAGGCTCTCGGGCATGTCCCGTCAACCCTGGCGCGTTGGCTTGATCGCCCTGGTTGCCTTGGCGGCGTTCTTCGCCGCCTGGAATCCCCGCGCTCCGATCCAGCAGCAACGCACTCCGGCTTCCCAGGGGTTCCTCTGACCGGGCAGGGTGGAGGCGCTGTCGCTTCTGCGTCTCATGGCTGATGCCCCCTATTTGATCGTTCTGGCTTTGCTGGAGCAGGGCGGGCAGAGAGCGATGCCTCTGCAGGGCAAGTCGCTGCGCGAGGCCCTGCCCGCTGGGGCTGATCCCGGCGAGGTCGGACGTGAGCAGGCGCTGGATCTCTTGGTTCGGGTCTGGCAGCGCAGTGACCAGGGCGAGTTGCGTCGCGCCGCGGGAGAACAGAGTTTGCTGTTGGTCACGGTTCCGATTGAGTCCCTGCAGGATCAGCTCCCGGCGTTGAAGGCTCAATGGCTCAACGACGGAGACACGGCGGCCCTGCTCGCCGCACTGCAGGATCTCGGCAGTGGTCTTTGGTCGCTGACCATGGAGCACCGTCAGCCTTTGGCCTACCAGGCGCTGGCCTGAACAAAAGCCTGAGTTGACGCAAGAGAAAGCCCCCAGACCGCGTAGCGGCTGGGGGCTTTTGTGTGGGTTGGCTTTTAGAGGCCGAGCCCGCCGAGCGGTTGGATGCGCTGGAGGGGGATGGTCCTGTTGACCTTGAGGTTGGAGGACTGGCCGAGGCCCTTGATGGTGCGGTTTTTGATGGTGGAGAGACCGCGGAGGCGATCACCGCTGATGGAGGGAGATTGCTTGCCGGGGAAGCCAGGGATGCCGGGCCGTTTGGGGTAGACGGTG
>NZ_JAFMFX010000041.1:0-16024 GCF_017855895.1 Vulcanococcus sp. CPBay_Sum15L08_68
CGTCTAGAGATGATCCATCGGCCCATCTCTGTCCCACCGTGCCAACCCTTGCTGCTTCTGGTTGATATCGCTGAAGCACCGTCAAGGCAAGACCCACCTGCTCGGCAGGGCAGATCACCAGCATCCGACCCTCGTTCGCCATTGCTATTGGATCGAGCCCAAGGACATCGCAGGCCGCGTTCACGCTTGGATGCACTGGAATGCGCTGCTGCTCGAGCTGCAGGGTGCACTGACCACTTCTTGCGATCTCATCGCTTGCACTCGCCAAGCCCCCCCTCGTCAGATCACGAAGGCAGTGCAGCTCCACTCCGGCTGCCAGTAGCTCCATCACCGGCTCCAGCAGGCAGGCCAGATCACTCTCGATTGGGCTCCTCAAACCCAACTCAGCGCGCGCCGACAGCACGGCCAATCCGTGGCGCCCAAGGTCGCCACTGACGATGACGGCATCACCTGGCCTGATGGCGCTTGGACTGATGTTCAGCGGGTGTTCCACCACTCCAATGGCTGTGCTGTTGATGAACAACCCATCACCCTTTCCCCGTTCCACCACCTTTGTGTCTCCGGTGATCACCCCCACGCCGATGCCTTGGCAGGCCTCGCCTACTGAATCGATCACCCGAGCCAGACAGTCGACTTCAAGACCCTCCTCGATGATCAGCGAGAGGCTCAGGGCGAGTGGTCTTGCCCCCGCCATGGCCAGATCGTTCACGCTTCCATAAACCGCCAGTCGTCCGATGTCTCCCCCGGGGAAGAACAAGGGCCTCACCACATAGGAGTCTGTGCTGAACGCCAGTTGCGGGCCGGGTGTGTAGAGGAGTGCCGCATCGTGCAGCACGTTCTTCTGGTGGCCGAGTTTTGGCACCACCAACTCGGTGATCAGCTCCCGCATTAGGCGGCCGCCACCCCCATGCCCCATCTGGATTCTTCCGTCGGGTGGCTGCATCGCTCAGTGATGAAACCTGAAATAGGCGGCACAGGCCCCCTCGCTTGAGACCATCGGTGCCCCCAATGGGTGAGCGGGAGTGCAGGCGTCTCCAAAGCTTGGACACTCGCCTGGCCGCATCAAGCCCCTGAGAACCTGACCACTTGGGCATTGCCCATTGCCGTAGGGCTGTCCGTCCAGCTCCTCCGGCTCCATCGCCAGAGCTGAATAAGGGTCACGCAACCGATATCCGCCTTTGCCGATGACCCCGAGACCTCGCCACACCCTGTCGACGGGTTCAAAGACGGTCTCAATCAACCGGCGAGCGTCCCTGTTCCCCCCCTGATCGACGACCGCCTCGTAGGCATTCCTGAGGTCATGGCGTCCTTCCTCCAGCTGCTTGATGCAGCACAAAATCCCTCGTAGCAATGCCTCCGGGCTGAACCCAGTCATCACGATCGGGCGTCTGTGCTGCGCCGCCAGATCCACGTACTCAGCCTCTCCCATGACCGCACAGACGTGCCCAGCAGCCAGTAAGCCCTGCACAGTGCAGGCCGGGTCCCCGAGCAATTGATCCAGTGCTGGCGCAACCCGGACATGGGCCATCAACAGTCGAAGATTCGTGAGCCTCTGCTGATGGGCCTGTTGAACCAGCAGGCCCGTCGCGGGGGCCGTGGTCTCAAAGCCCACCGCCAGAAACACCACCTGACGATCCGTTTCCCGCCTTGCGATCTCCAGCACATCAAGGGGGGAGTAGATCACGCGTACATCGGCACCTTCCGATCGGCACCCCAGCAGATTGCTCCCATCGCTCCCAGGCACTCGAAGCATGTCGCCGTAGGAGCAGAGCGTGACCTCAGGCTTTTTGACCAAAGCAATGGCCTGATCAATGCGTTCGCTGTCTGTCACACAGACCGGGCAGCCAGGCCCGTGGATCAGCTCGATCGAGTCCTCCAGCAGCCGATCCAGCCCATGGCGCAGTAGGGCATGGGTCTGACCGCCGCAGACCTCCATCACTGTCCAGCGCTGGCTGCAGCAGCCCCGTATTTGCTCGAGCAAAGCGACGCATTCACTCATCTGCCCAGCTGCAGCGTCATCGCTCCGGCTCCATCACCTTCAGAGCCACCCCGACATGCACCAGCAGCTGGTCCCCGATCTGAGCCGTCGGGACGCAGGCCAGGCTGACCTGGCGCAGGACCCCTGCAAAGGAAACATCCCCCACACGCCAGAGGGGGTCGGGGTGGTGATTGCTGCTGACTAACTCACCAGCGACGGCCAGGCACATGCCTTCCTAGTGGCGTTCAGCTCGTTCTATGCGGGGTTTTGGCGCCCGTTGGCCGCTGCCTCAGATCTGCGGCACAGCCAGCAGCTGACCGATCGGGAGGCTGGCGTCATTGCAGGGCAGTTGCTGACACCAAAGCGCACGGACACCGACCTGTTGCAGGCCCAGAACGCAACGTTCCAAGAGCAACTTGTTCTGGAAGCAGCCCCCCGCCAGAAGCAGTTGATCAACGCCCTGGGACTGCGCCAGGTTCACGACCGCCTGGGCCAGGCTTTGGTGAAACGCCAGTGAGAGCGCGGCCGGGGAGATGTGCTCCCCCAAGCCATTCAGAACGGCCTCGAGCAGTGGCGCCCAGTTCCACACCCAGATCCCTTCAGCGGCAGACCACTCCAGCGGCAGGGGGTAAGTCGGCGAGGCCTCTCCCCTCTCCAGTGCCTGGGTCGCCAACCCCTCGAGTGCCATCGCCGCCTGGGCCTCGAAGCTGCAGGTTTGCTGCACCCCAAGCAAGGCCGCGAAGCCATCAAACAGCCGCCCCATGCTGGAGCAGCGATGGCGATTCACCCCGCAGACCAGGCTCTGTTCCAGTAGCGCACGATCCGCCTCAGGGAATGCGGACCACCAGGGCGTCTCCAGTGGCTGCAGCCTGGCTCGCCAGTTGGGTCCATAGGCCTCCAGCAGCATCCCCAGGGCCGCCCGTCGCGGTTCCCGTAGGGCGCGCTCGCCTCCTGGCAATGGGAATGAGCGAAGGGTGGCGACCCGCCGGTAGCCGTCGCCTTCAAGCTCCAGGGCTTCCCCGCCCCAGATCGTGCCGTCATCTCCGAGTCCAGATCCATCCCAGGCCAGTCCGCATTGCGCTCCGCTCAGGCCGTGTTCGGCCATCACCGCCAGCAGATGGGCCTGGTGATGCTGCACCTGCAGTCGCCTCGCTGGAAGGGACTGGCTGAGGTGTTCGGCGTAGGCACTGGAGCTGTAGCTCCGGTGGCGATCACTCACAATCCACCTTGGAGTGACGGCGTGGCGCCGCATCCAGGTGCGGCTAGTGCTCTCGAAATGCTCGGCACCGCAGCGACTGGAGAGATCACCAAGATCGGGGCTCAACACCCGATGCGTCTTCAGCTGTAGGGCAAAAGCACCTTTGACCTGTGCACCCACGGCCAGTTGCACCGGAGCGGAGCATGGCTGGGCTTGGGTTGGAAGGGCGAGAGGCGCGAGACCACGCCCGAGCCGCAGCACCAGGGGGGCACCGGCGGCCCAGCGCATCACGCTGTCGTCGATGCGGTTGACGATGCGCAATCCATGACTCAGCACACCATCCGCCAGGGAGGCGAGCAAGGCCTCATCGGCGTTGACATCGGCCGCAATCGGCTCCCCGGAACGATTGGCGCTGGTGCAGACCAAGGGGGAACCAACGTGCTCGAGCAAGAGCTGTTGCAAGCCACTGGCCGGGCGCATCACCCCCAACCAGGGACTCGATCCCGCCACCCGTGCATCCACACCCGCATCAGGGCTACGGCGCATCAGCACGATCGGGGCGAGAGGGGACTGCCAGAGCTCCAGTTCAGGCTCTGATGGTCGACAGATCTCCTCGAGCGCTGCTCTGCTGCTGAGTAGGGCCAGGGGTTTTTCAGGCCGCCCCTTTCTGGTCCGCAGCCTGGCCAACGCTTGGCCGTGGGTTGGATCAGCCAGGAGTTGAAAGCCACCGACCCCCTGCAGGGCGAGGATGCCCCCTGCCTGCAGTAGCTGCGTCGCGGCCTGCAGGCCTTCCCCGTAGTCCGCAATCCTTTGGTTCCAGCTCAGGCTTGGTCCGCAGGCCGGGCAGCTGATCGTCTGAGCATGAAAGCGGCGGTCCTCGGGATTGGCGTATTCCGCAGCGCAGGTGGCGCACGGCGGGAAGGCGGAGAAGCTGGTGTTGTCCCGCTCAAACGGCAACGTCTGCAGGAGGCTGTAGCGCGGTCCGCACTGGGCGCAACTGATGAAGGGATAGCCGAAGCGTCGGTTGCTCGGATCCAGAAGCTCGGCCAGGCATGCCCTGCAGAGGGCCAGATCTGGTGCGATCAGTGCCGAGGAACCCGGTGACGGCTGGGAGGGCACAATCCGGAACGGTCGCTTGCCGCAGGGGATCTGCCGCCAACCCGGCTGCACCTGGTCCATCCGACTGTGTGTTGGGGGATCCCTCAGCAGCTGTTTGAGAAACACCTCGAGTTGAGGCCTCGAGCCATGCAGCTCCAGGATCACGCCGCTTGTGTTGTTGGCGACCCAGCCACCCAGCCCCAGTCGTGTGGCCCTGCGATGGATGGCCGGGCGAAACCCAATGCCCTGCACCCGCCCACTGAGCTGCAGCTGCAGCGCCCACTCAGTTCCGCTGCTCATCCTGCAGCCAGGCCATGACAGCCTCTACCCCGGCTCCCGATCGAGCAGAGATGGCAAAGACCTCTGCCTGGGGAGCCGTGTCCCTGAGATTGGCGAGGGCGGCGCGGCGATCAAAGCCCACCACCTCCTCCAGGTCGATCTTGTTGATCAGCACTGCATCGACACTTTTGAAGAGGGTCGGGTATTTCAGGGGTTTGTCCTCACCCTCGGTGACCGAGATCAAGGCGATACGCAGGTGTTCCCCCAAGGCAAAAGCCGTGGGGCAGACGAGATTGCCGACGTTCTCGATCATCAAGAGATCCATCCCTTTGGTCTCCAGCTGATCAAAGGCGCGAGCCACCAGATCGGCCTCCAGATGGCAGAGATCCCCTGTCTGGATCTGCACAGAGCGTGCCCCTGCACTCTTCAGACGCTGGGCGTCGTTATCGGTGGCCAAATCGCCAACGATCACCCCGATGGGTGGTCGCGGCCACTGGCGCGCCAGCTGCTCGAGAAAGGCGGTCTTGCCTGATCCCGGTGCGGAGACCAGATTCACCGCGAGCAAACCGTGTCGCTCGAAGTGGATTCGGTTGTGCAAGGCCTGTTGCTCATTGCGCTCCAGCAGGTTGCGTTGGAGAACGATCCGCGTTGGCTCTGGTGTGAGTGGAGCACCCTGCTCACAGCCGCACTGGCCACACATCAGGAGACCTCCATCGAAACCAGCTCAAGCTCGCGGCCCTCGAGAACGTCGCTGGAGAGCGCACCGCAGCGGCTGCACTGATGAATCAGATCCGTTGGCCGAAAGGCCTGGCGGCAGTGAGCGCAGAAACAACGGGTTCTCACCACCTCCAGCTCAAGACGAGTGCTGCTCCAGGGGGGGGCTGTCGCCACCACGGCAAAGGCCTGACGCAACGCTTCCGCATCCACGCCGGAGAGGTTGCCGATTCGCAACAGGAGCGAATGGATCGTGCTGGCTCCCTGATCCCTGGCCGCCTGTTGGGCGATGCGGCAGAGCTCATCGATCAGCGCTAACTCATGCATGACCTGATCCCCAGGCGCGGACCAGGGGCACGGCCATGGCCGCCGCTGTTGAGGTCAAGGGGGAGAGTTCCATTCCATGCTCCCAATGCAGGGAGGGGATCAGCAGCTGCCAGGCCGGTGGTCTCGAGCTGTACAAGGCCTCAGCCAGGGCCAAGAGATCCTGGGGGGTGCCCTGATGGCTCAAGGACGTCTTCGTCAGGGGGAGGCACCCCAGGGGCTCGAGTTGGGGAGAGGACCAGCGCGAACATCGTTCGGGATCGATGGTGGAGTCGATGAACAACACCCGACTTGCGGTGGCAATCGGCTCCGCAAACTCCGGCATGAGCTGGTGGCTCGCAATCACCCGGCAGGGCACCGCTAACTCGTCCTGCAGGGCAGCAGCGATGCGATAGCCGGCGCTGTCATCACCCCTCTGCAGGTTGCCGATGCCAATCACAAGGGGCTTCAGCGCAGTGGTCATTCGCGTTTCAGCTCCTGGAGTAGATCTCCCTCTGCACTCAACAGCTGCACCTGCAGGGGCATGGCTCCTGCGGCATGTGTGCTGCAGGACAGGCACGGATCGAAGCAACGAATCCCCGCTTCGATGCGGTTGAGCAGTGCCTCGTTGAGCTGGGCCGCCTGGGTCTGCGTTGGGGTGAGGTAATGCCTGGCGATCTGGGTCACCGTGCGATTCATCGCCCCGTTGTTCTGGCCGGTGGCAATGATCAGATTCACCTTCTCAATCAGCCCATTGGCATCCACCCGGTAGTGGTGCAGCAGGGTGCCGCGGGGTGCCTCACTCACGCCCACGGCCTCCAGGCAGTTGACCTCTGCTCGGGCGCGCACGTGGGGGGAGCACAGCTCGGGATCATCCAGCAGCTGCTCCATCTGCTCAAGGCAGGCCAGGATCTCCACCAAGCGAGCCAGGTGATAGAGGAACGAGGCCGTCACCACGCGCCCCCCCCGTTGGCGGAACTCCAGCAACTCGCGATCGGCCCGTTCCGTGCCAATCCGCGTGCAGAGGTTCAGCCGGGCCAGGGGGCCGACGCGATAACTCCCGGCCTCCAGGCCTAAGGGCCGGTAGTAGGGGAATTTGAGGTAGCTCCAAGGCTCCACCGCTTCGGCGATGAAGGAGGCGTAGTCGTCTTCCCGCAAGCCATCGGCAAGCACGCCACCTTGGCTATCGATGACCCGGATGCCCTGGCAGAGGGATCCACTGGTGTGCTCCCAGCGATCGCCATGGCCGATCAACCCCACAAAGAGCGAGGGAAAGTGGCCAAAGACCTCGAGTTCTTCACGCAGTTGACGATCGAGCAACTGTTTGAACACCCTCAGCCCCTGCTCGACAACGGCGAAGGCCTCGGGCAGTCCGGCTCGGATTTGATCGCGGGTCTCGATCGCTAACGGGCTGCGCACTCCCCCCGGGACGGCCCAGGCGGCATGGATTTTGCGCCCCCCCAAGGCCTCGATGACGCCCTGGCCGAATTGACGTAGGCGGATTCCACTGCGGGCCAGATCAGGGTTCGCCGCGATCAGACCAAAGATGTTGCGTCGTGCCGGATCACTGTTCCAGCCCAAGAGGAAATCGGGACTGCTGAGGTGAAAGAAGGACAGGGCGTGCGATTGGGTGATCTGCGCCAAGTTCATGAGGCGGCGCAGCTTCTCCGCCGTAGGGGGGATCGAGACCCCGAGGATCTTGTCTCCGGTTTTGGCTGCGGTCAGCAGATGACTGACCGGACAGATCCCGCAGATCCGGGCCGTGATGGCGGCCATCTCGGTGAAGGGTCTGCCCTCGCAGAACGTCTCAAAACCGCGGTATTCAGTGACGTGGAAGCGGGCCGTCTCCACCGCCCCCGAGGCATCGAGCTGGATCGAGATCTTGGCGTGACCTTCGATTCGGGTCACTGGATCGATCTGAATCCGGCGCCGTTGCTGGCTCGCTTCAGCCAAAACGGATCTCCCGGTTGGCCTGGAGCGGAGGCCGCTGATCCTGCAGCAGTGCCTCTAGCGCTGATCGGATCTGCGCCGCACTGGGCGGACATCCCGGCAGGAACATCTCCACGGCGACCAACTCATGGACTGGCAGGACCCGATCGAGGAGCTCAGGGATGAGACCTGGTGCATGGGGGCGTTGGGCGCTGCTGTCGGCTAAATCCAGGTAGCCGCGCCGGAGCACGGGATCGGCGCCCTGGAGCATGTTGCGCATCCCTGGGACGTTGGCCGTGATGGCGCAATCGCCAAAGCTCACCAGGATTTGTGAGTTGGCCCTCACCTGCAGCAGCAGTTCCAGGTTGTCCTCGTTGGCGACCCCTCCCTCCACGAGGGCGATGTCGACATTTTTGGGATAGAGCTTCTGGTCCGATCCCACCGGGCTGTAGACGATGTCGGCTTGCTCGGCGAGCTCCAGGAGCCATTCATCGAGATCGAGAAACGACATATGGCAGCCCGAACAACCCGCCAACCAAACCGTGGCCAGACGCTTGCGGGGGGAGGAGGTGCTCATGGCTGCCAGTGCTGATGGGTGCGTGCCTCGACCAGGGCCTGGAGCCGCTCTGGATGACCGTGCTTTTCTGCGCTGTTGTCCCCCTTGTGGAAGAGGGCACCGGTGGGGCAGACCTCCACGCACTTGCCGCAATCGGTGCAGGCCTGGACCTCCCCCCAGGGCTCAGCCAGGCCGGAGATGATCTGGCACTGCTCGCCCCGCCAGCCCACATCCCAGACGTGGGCGCCCTCCACCTCATCGCAGACCCGAACGCAACGGGTGCAGAGGATGCAGCGGTTGTGATCTAGGCCAAATCGCGAGTGGGAAAGATCCACCGACCGTTTTGGAAATCGATAGGGGAGGCGGCTGTGATCCATGCCCACCTGCACCGCGAGGTCCTGAAGTTCACAATCCCCATTGGCGACACAGATCGCACAGACATGGTTCCCCTCGGTGAACAGCATTTCGATCACCGAACGTCGGATCTCCTCCAATTGCGGGGTGTTGGTCTTGACCCTCATCCCCTCCTGCACGCTGGTGACACAAGCGGCCTGCAGCTTCTCTGTTCCTTCCAGTGCCACCAGGCAGAGACGGCAGGCCGCCACCGGTGACACCCCCTTGAGATCGCAAAGGGTGGGAACGGAGAGGCCCTCGGAGCGGATGGCCGCCAAGAGAGTCGTTCCGGATGAGACCGCTACATCGCGGTCGTCAATGCGCAGGGTGACGATGCTCATGGGCGCCGGTCCCTCTGCAGCAAGGCGAGAAAGTCGCCCCGGTAATGACGCAGGCTGCTCAGCACTGGATTGGGCGCGTTTTGGCCCAATCCACACAAACTGGCCTCTTTGACGGTGTGGCAGAGGCTCTCCAACTGGCTTAGGTCGGAGCTTGTCCCATGGCCCGCCAGCAGCTTGCGCAGCAGCATCTCCAGCTGGACCGTGCCGCAGCGGCAGGGGATGCATTTGCCGCAGGACTCTTCTCGGCAGAAGGCCATGAAGAAGGCGGCCAGATCCACCATGTCGGTGGTGTCATCCATCACCACCATCCCGCCCGAGCCCATGATCGTGCCGAGCTCACGCAGGCTCTCGTAATCCACAGGGGTGTCCAGGTGGCTGGCGGGGACACAGCCCCCCGATGGCCCTCCGGTCTGGACCGCCTTGATCTGATGGCCGTTCTTTGGGCCACCGGCCATCGTCTCCACAATCGTGCGCAGGCTCGTGCCCATGGGCACTTCGACGACTCCACTGCGTTGCACGTGGCCTGTCAGGGAGAAGACCTTGGTGCCTTGGCCGTAGGCCTCCAGTCCCAGACGCAACAACGCAGGGATGTTGGCGAAGGTTTCGACGTTGTTAATCAGTGTGGGGAATCCATGGACCCCTTGCTCTGCCGGAAAGGGCGGACGGGGTCTGGGCACACCGCGCCGTCCCTCGATCGAATGGATTAAGGCGGTTTCCTCTCCGCAGACATAGGCGCCGGCTCCCACGCGAAGCTCCAGATCAAAACGGAAGCCGCTAGCGCCCACCGAGCCACCAAGCCAACCGCTCTGCCTGGCCTGCTCGATTCCCCGCCGCAACCGCTCAATCGCCAGGGGGTATTCACCGCGGACATAGATCCATCCCCGCTCTGCCCCCACAGCGAAGGCTGCAATCACCATCCCCTCAAGCAGGGTGTGGGGGTCTCCCTCCATCACCGTGCGATCCATAAAGGCACCGGGATCGCCCTCATCGGCGTTGCAGACCACGACCTTGGAGTCCCCCGGCATGGCGGCGACGGCGGCCCACTTCAAACCCGTGGGATAGCCCGCGCCGCCGCGACCCCGTAGCCCACTGCGCCTGACGCGCTCGATGATGGCCAGGGGATCGTTCTCCTGCAGAACACGCCGCAGCTGGAGGTAGGCACCGGCTGCCTCGGCCTCCTCCAATGACTCGGGGTCAATGCGCCCGCACTGCGCCAGCACCAGGCGCCGCTGCAGGGCGAGGAAGGGTTCCTCAGGCAGGATCTCTCGACTCCCGGAGGGTTGCCATGCGATCAGGGCACCGCGACTCAAGGTTGTCTCAAGCTCCGTCGGGAGGGACTCCAGCGCAGAGTGCTCAAGAGCCATCAACCGGGATCCAGCCTCGGTATCGATGACCATCAACGGCCCCTCGCTGCAGGGGCCCAGACAGCCGACCCCTTTGACCGATAGGCCTGCTTCACCCTGCCTGGCGACGGCAGCGCAGTGCTGCAGCAAGCCCTCACTCCCTCGGCTGCGGCAGCTGGTGGACGTGCAGAAACGAAGGCCGCTTCTCATGGCTTCAGCCTTCGAAGACCAGCAAGCGCTGTGGCACTGGTCTGGTGAGTCCAGATGTCGCCATCGACAACCAGCAGTGGTCCTCCGCTGCAGCTGCCAATGCAGCGCACCGAGCCCAGCTCGCACCAGGGCTGCTTGAGGGTCGTCTGGAGTGCCTTGAACAGGAGGCCTGCGCCCTGAACATGGCAAGCCGTGCCGGTGCAAACCAGGCACTGATGCCGAGGTGGAGGACTGAGGCGAAAGAGGTGATAAAAACTCGCCGTGCCCTGCACGCGGCTCAAAGGCAATCGCAGGAGACCGGCGACATGGCGCAGCAGGCTGGGGCTGAGGTGGCCATAGATCTGTTGAGCGGCGGCGAGCACCTCCAGCAGGGCCTCGGCTCGGTAGCCGTGACGCCTCAGAACTGGATCTAACGCATCAAAAACAGGCGACATCGCCCCAGCTCGCTCATCTCCGCAAGGTATTGAGGAGATGACTGGCGAACGGCAACCTCAGCAGAGCTGCTGCTCAATGCTGGCAATGGCCAGTCGTGTCTTGATCACAGCATCGGGATTGAGGCTGATGGAGTCGATGCCTTCCTTGACCAGGAACTCCGCGAACTCTGGATAGTCACTCGGGGCCTGTCCGCAGATTCCGATCTTGGAACCGCATTGCTTCGCGGTCCGAATGGCCAAGCGCACCATCTCCAGCACTGCTGGGTGACGTTCATCAAAGAGCTCGGCCACCAGAGCGGAATCCCGGTCCAGGCCCAAGGTGAGCTGGGTGAGGTCATTGGAGCCGATGGAGAAGCCATCGAAACGCTGGGCAAAGGCTTCGGCCGCCATGACGTTGCTTGGCAGTTCACACATCACATAAACCTCAAGACCCTGCTCTCCTCGCACCAGACCATGGAGGGCCATCTCCTCCAGCACCCGATCCCCCTCTTCCGGGGTGCGGCAGAAGGGCACCATTGGGATGACATTGCTCAGTCCCATGTGCTGGCGAACAGCGATGAGGGCCTTGCATTCCAAGGCGAACGCCTCACGAAAGGCCGGTGAGGTGTAACGCGATGCACCACGCCAGCCGAGCATCGGGTTCGCCTCGACGGGCTCAAATCCGCTGCCCCCCAGCAGCTTGGCGTACTCGTTGCTTTTGAAGTCGGAGAAACGCAGGACCACAGGCCTTGGGTAAAAGGCTGCGGCCAGACGTCCGATTCCCTGCGCCAGTCGATCGACGTAGTAGTCGGCGGGGTTGGCGTAGCCGGCCGTGAGCTGGAGGATCGCCTGCTGCTCGTCCTGGCTCACCACCCGGTTGAGGTGGAGCAACGCCATCGGATGCACACGGATCTGATTGGCGATGATGAACTCCAGCCGGGCCAGGCCCACGCCATCGCATGGAATGGCCGCAAGGTTGAAGGCCTCCTCCGGGTTCCCCACATTCATGAGGATCTGGGTTCGAGTCGCGGGCAGATCCCCCACAGCGCTCTCCTCCACCCGGAAGGGCAGGGCACCGCGATAGACGCGCCCCTCATCACCTTCGCAACAGCTCAGCGTGATGGTTTCTCCATCCAGGATGCGCTCTGTCGCCTGGTCCGCGCCGACGACGGCCGTGATGCCCATTTCCCGAGCAATGATCGCCGCATGACAGGTGCGGCTGCCTCGATTGGTCACCACACCGCTGGCCCGCTTGAGCACCGGTTCCCAGTCGGGATCGGTGCGATCGGTCACCAGCAGGTCACCGCTTTGAAAACGGTGAATCTCACTGGGGTGATGCAGGATCCGTGCTGCGCCACTACTGACCGATGTCCCGATGGCGCGTCCTCTGCAAAGCAACGCCGCGTCATGGGGCTCGAGATGCCAGCTCCGCAGCACGTTGACGTCTCGGCGAGATTTCACCGTTTCAGGTCTGGCCTGAAGGATGAAGAGTTCTCCGGTCTTGCCGTCCTTGGCCCACTCAATATCCATCGGTGTGGCTTGCCCGTGTCGCTCGCTGTAGTGGGCCTCGATCTGGCAAGCCCAGCGGGCCAATTGCAGGACCTCCGCTTGATCGAGGGCAAAGCGTTGCCGATCGCAGGCCGGCACCGATTCGTTCCGGGTTGATCCCGCTTGCGCGTAGACCATGCGAATGGCCTTCTCTCCCAGCCGTTGGCTGACGATCGGTGCAAAACCCTCGAGAAGGGTCGGTTTGAAAATCAGGTATTCATCAGGATTGACGGCTCCTTGCACCACGTTCTCGCCCAAGCCGTAGGCCGCCGTGAGAAGAACCACATCACGAAACCCCGACTCGGTATCGAGGCTGAACATCACCCCCGAGCAGGCCAGATCGGAGCGCACCATGCGCTGAATGCCGATCGAAAGGGCCACATCGAAGTGATCAAAGCCGTTCAGTTGCCGGTAGGAAATGGCCCGGTCGGTGAACAGTGAGGCATAGCAACGCCGGCAGGCCTCTAGCAGTGCTGCCTCGCCCTCCACATTGAGATAGGTCTCCTGCTGACCGGCAAAGGATGCCTGTGGCAGATCTTCAGCAGTGGCGCTGGAACGCACAGCCACAGCAGGTGATCCCAGCTCTCGGTAGTGCAGCAGCAGTTGCTCCTCAAGCTCGATCGGCAGGGGTGCCTTGAGAAGGAGGTCGCGAGCGGCGGCTCCAGCTTGTTGAAGTGCGGGGAGCTGCTCTGCGTCGAGACCATCGAGGCAGTCATGCAGGCCTTGGCTGAGATGGGCGGAATCCAGGAGAACTCGGTAGGCGTGAGCGGTCGTTGCAAAGCCCGAGGGAACCTTGATGCCTTGGTTTGATAGCTCTCGGATCATCTCGCCGAGAGACGCATTCTTGCCGCCTACAAGTGAGATGGCTTCGAGGCCAACCTGCTCAAACGGGAGGACTAACCGGAGTGCTGGAGAACTGATTGCTTTCACTTCGGTCACTACACTCTGTCTTCAAAGTAGTGAGAACCGCTTTCTCTGAACGCAGCTTTGATGCTGAGTTGGCGGCGAATCTAATCGACCTTTGTTTCTCTAGGACAGCAGGTTGACCGCTGGGCGATTCATGTTGCTGTGGATGTGCAGCATTGAACGCCAACGCCTTCGATACTGCTGAAGGTTGAGGGGTGAATGAATGTGGGTCAATGGATGATTGGAGTGTCTCTGGTTCGTTTTTAGTTGGTGCTGGAGGTGCGGCAAAGCTTCCGCCAACGTCTGAGCCCCCAGCACGGCTGACCTGGTCGAGGTCCCATGGAGAGGAGTTGGACCAGAGCCTGTCTGCAGATGGAGCCCATGACGCAGCCGATTCGTTCCTCGGCGGGAGTCATCCGCTGACGAGACGGGACGAGCCAGTCGCGGCCTTGCCGGGGCGCTTCCTATTGGATCAGGACGGTTCTGCCTGGGATTGTCTTTGCGGCCAGGGTGGATATCAAGGTGACTTGCAAGGGTTTCTGCTGGAGCTGGAGCAGAAGCCTGAGTTTCGAGCCGGCGTGATGCTGCAGGCCCTGAGTCGATTGAGGGATGTACTGAAGTCCGAGCCAGAGGATGCGGCACTGGAGACGATGGTGCCATTGCTGATGCGTGACGCACTGGTGATCTCTCGGGCGCTGTTGGAGCGGTTGCGCTGATGGAGAGCGTCTCAAGCGATCAGGTCGATGAGCTGATTGGTTTGCTGGTGGCCCTGGCCATCGAGCATGTGGTGCAGGAGCGGTTGACCCATCAAGAGGCACGCCTGATTCGTGCAGCTCTTGCGGATTCAGAACTGGATGCGCAGATCAATACAGCAAAGGAAACGGTGCTGGCGGCCTTGTTAATTACCGTGCCAGATGTTTTCAATGCAGCCCTAGGTTTTGATTGAGCCGAGGCTCTGCTGAGGGTGGTGCATGGCCTCTCAAGCACGCCTGCTGCAGCATTGAAAACCAAGTGCTAGAGACGGACAAGTTCCTCCGAGTCAGGGGAACCTGTCTGGGTTCATTCAGAATTGAACTAGCCCTCGGATCCATCCACAAGGACGAGTGCTTCCATCAGGCTGTGTTCAATGCCACGCAACGTATCGACCAGTGACAGGGCGGCGTCTTCGTCACTCCAGCCATGAATGCCCATCAGCTCATTGTGGATGGCTTCAATGGACAGCGACAGTTCATCGGTGAGCAAGGTCAAGCTCTTGCTGTGTTTTACGGCGGCATTCAGGCGATGTTTTAGCAAATCACGCCTTGATAGAGCTTTCATTGGGCTAAGCCAATTGGATCTATTGCTAGTCAACACAATCCATCTGTTCAATCGATGGTTGATGCCAGGGATACGCCTCAGAAGTGCGGCCGAATGCCGCACTTCTTGCACTCCTTGCCGTTATCGACAGCTGATCACTTGGCCCAACCAATCGATCCGGGTCGTGCCTTGATGCTCCCAGAGTTCAACGCCTGGCGCCGTGTAGCGGGCGCCGCTGCCGGTTAGAGCGATGTGTTGATCGCCGATGGCCAGATCTGCCCCTGTTGGTGTGTAGGCCACCGAGACTGGTTCGCTCCTGCCGGCGCACTGCAGGGAGTGCCGCCAGAAGACGCTCAAGGTGTAGTCCCCCTCGCGGGTAAAGCGCAGGCCCTGCTCGCTGTTGCTGCGCTGATAGCTCTGTCCTTGTTGATCGGCCGGGAAGTGAAAGGCCCAGCGCTTGCCCATCTGAACGTTGACGTTCCCCTGGTGTTGGGAGAACTGGCAGGGACCGGACTCCAGGGCAATGGTGTGGTCGTGGCGGCTGAGCTGGCAGTAGGCGACCGTGTTGTCGGCGCGGGCCGGAGGCTGCTGGCTCAGGGCGGCGATCCCGATCAGGGTCAACAGCGGCAGGACTGAGCGGCGCATGGCTCCTGGGCCGGTTCTCCCTGCTATAGCCCAGCAAAAACCCCTGGACCCAAACGAGCCCAGGGGTTGCGGTTTCCTCTGGAGCGTCAGTCGCTCACTTCTTGGTCAGGGCAGCGGCTCCGCCGAAGGCTGCACCGACGATGGCGATGACGGCAAGGATTTCCATGGCAGGGGGGGAAGTGGTGGTTGTGAGTTGACTGTCTCCCCCGATGGACCTTTGGGTTTGTTCAATCTGAACCCCGTTCACAGAATCCGGTTGTCGTTGCTACGGATGGGGAAAGTCGTCAGCAGTTGCGCTCTTTCTCGGTGCGCACTTCTACCTGTTTTTCAAGAGGTGTTCAAAGCGGACAGTTCGCTGCTGTTGCGCTGCCAACGCTGAATAGACCATCCCCGGCAACCGCTCATGCCTGCGTCCCCACGTCCTGCTTCCCAACACGATCGCCCTGCGGTGCAGCAGGCCGTCTGGAGCTGGCGTGAGGAGGTGATGCGCCATCCCCACTGCCATCCGGCTGCGCTGCAGCGCACGCTCAATCCCAGTGAGGGCGTTCCCGTGCGCTAGGTCCTTCTGCGGCTTGCTTTAGGCCCCGGCGCTGTGCCTGGATGGAGGCATGACGCCTGAACTGGCTGCTGACGTTCTCGAGGCTCTGCTGCTGCTCCATGAGGAGCTCTCAGCGGATCCGGAGGCCCCTTGGTACGTGGGAATGCCGGATCAGACCCAGGTGCTGCATGACGAGCTCTGGCTGCTGGCTGGGGCTAATCCCGGAATCAAGAGCGCGGCCTTGGTGGAGCTTTGGTACGGCAAGGGACGCTCCAAGCTTCTGCCGGTGGAGTGCACCGGTGAACTGGTGAGCAGCCGGCATCAGTTGGTCTGAGC